>JBDHSR010000129.1:0-8458 GCA_039808305.1 Gemmobacter sp.
GCCGTCTTGGCGGCGAGGCGGCGGCGCTGGCTGCCGAGGGTGGGCTTGGTGGCGATGCGGCGCTTGGGGGCGACCAGCGCCTGCCGGATCAACTCCACCAGCCGCTCCTCGGCCAGCGCGCGGTTGCGGGCCTGCGAGCGGGTTTCCTCGGCGCGGATGACGATGGCGCCCTCGCTGGTCCAGCGCCGCCCGGCCAGCCGCTTCAGCCGCGCCTTCACCGCCGGGCCCAGATGTGGCGAACGCTCGGCCTCGAAGCGCAGCTCCACCGCCGTCTCCACCTTGTTGACGTTCTGCCCGCCGGGGCCGGAGGACCGCGAGAAGCTTTCCGTCAGTTCCCAGTCGGCGAGGGTGATGGTGTCGGTGATGCGCAGCATGGCGGCAGGGTAGCGTTTTCCGGTGCCGGGGAAAAGCGGCGCCCCCTGGATCGGCCTTTCATAAAGTGTTCATATTTTAAGCCCGGCCACCGGGTTATTTTAACGAGATTATGAAACGAGAAAGGGTCGCCGGAGAGCGGCGACCCTTTCCGAGTTCCTAGGAGATGGGCCAGTTAGGTTTCAAGCCCAATCTTGAGGTTCAATTTCAAGGGTTTGCCCTTAGAAATCTTTCCTCCCGACTGTCCCGACACCTCTCTCCAATATCACTCTAGACACTGGATCACCTCCTTTCAAAAGTTGCCGATAAGGAAAGCGTGACACAGATTTCGCGTTTGTCAAAACATTTTATGCCGTCCGCAGCGTCAACTTTCCGACAAGCAGACGGAATGGCACAAGTGCAACAGCGGCCAGCGCCAGCTTCACCAGCCAGTCGGCGCAGGCGAGCGATACCCAGAGCGGCACCACCGGCCCGAGGCCCAGCAGCGGCAGCATCTCGCCGGCCCAGGACACGTCATTGGCAGGCTCGATCCAGCTCAGGCCGGCGGCGAAGGCGATGGAGAAGAAGATCGCGGTATCGAGCGAGGAACTGACGAGGGTCGAGACCAGCGGCGCCCGCCACCAGCGCCCGGCGCGCAGCCGGTCGAACACCGCGACATCGGTCAATTGCCCGATCAGATAGGCGGTGCCGGACCCCAGCGCGATGCGCAGCGTGACCAGCGGGCCGAACTCGCCCTCGATCCGCGAGCCGATCAGCGAACAGGCGATGCCGACGACGAAGCCCGCCAGCACCACCCGCCGGGCGGCGGCGGCGCCTTGCAGGCGGTTGATGAGATCGGTCACCAGAAAGGCCACCGGATAGGTGAGCGCGCCCCAGGTGAGCCAGGGGCCGAGCAGGTATTGCACGAGGATATTGGAGGCGACGACGGTGGCCGCCATGGCGAGAATGCCGGGAAGCAGGGAACGGGTCATTGGTTTTTCCGTTTTTTACAAGGTCGCGGAGACTTGGCCCGACCATCGGGCAGGCGGCCCAATAGCGCCGCGCCCGGCCTGTCGTCAATCGGGAATCCGGTATTCCACGATCTCGGTCCGCTGGAGCGGGAAGAAGTTGTCGTCGGCGATCAGCGTCAGCCGCAGCCCCTCCGCGTCGCGCCAGACCGCGATGCCCTCCAGGTTGTCGTGCTGGCCGGCGCGGCTTTCCAGCACGGTTTCCCCCTTCAGCAGCCCGTCGGCGCCGGGGCGCAGCGTGAAACGGCGCACCCGCGAGGCGAAGCCCATCAACCCGTGGAACTGCCGCTCCAGCAGGTAAAGCCGCCCGTCCGGCCCCATATCGGTGCCGACCGCGAGGAAACCGCCGCTGCGCGGGATGGCGAAGGGCTGATCCCAGACGCCACTCCGGAAGCGCCAGACCGGGAAGGGGCGGGTCAGCGCGCCCGAGCGTTCGGGCAGGGTGTAGAGCGTGCCGTCCGGCCCGACCGCCAGCGCCTCCAGCGCGGAATTGCGCTGCATCCGGGTGAAGGCGTCGGGCGTCGGCAGGTTCTCGGCCGGCCCGTCCAGCCGGGTGTAGCGCAGGATGCGCGCCACCCCCTCGAAGGAGACATAGGCGGTGCCGTCTGGCGCGATGGCCAGCCCCTCGCTGTCGCCGCGCCCGCGCGCCAGCGGCGCGGTGGCCTTGCCGTGCAGGGGGCGCACCGGCGCGGCCTCGATCCCGGCGATGCGCCCGGCGCCGTCGCGGCGGAACCGGCCCTCGGTCCAGCCGCCGCGATCCGACAGAACGGTGAAGCGCTGCCCGTCCGCCGAGACCTCGATCCCCGACAGGCCGCCGAGACGCGGATCGTCCGACCGCCAGACGAAGCTGCCCAGATAACCGGCGGGTTCGGTCGGGCTGGCGCTGCCGGCCGGGGCGAGCCCCAGCGCGAGGATCAGGGCGCAGACAGAACGGCGGCGCATTGCTGCGGCAGGTCGGCCAGGGTGAACTGGCGCGGATGCTTCTTCTTCGGCGCGTCCGGATCCTCGGGCTGCTTCTTCTGCGGCTTCAGCGCATCGGTCACCCACCAGGTCAGCGAGGCGTCGCAGCCATCGCCGCCATTGGAGATCTCGGCCACGCCCGGCGTCTGGGTCTGGCAATACGTCGCCCCCGCCGGGCATTTCAGCCGGACATGGAAATGCGTGTCATGCCCCCAATAGGGCCGGATCTTCTGGAGCCAGGCGCGATCGCGCTTCTTCGCGGTCTTGCACAGTTCGATCTTCGCGGGCGGGGTGACGAAGATGCGGTCCACCCGCGGATCCATCGCGGCGGCCTTCAGCAGCGCGGCGTGGCGGGCCGACCAGTTCCGGCTCACCCCGCGCTGGTCGTCGGAGCGCACGGAGATCGAACTGATATTCTCCCGCTCCCTCCGGCTGAGGTCGAGCCGCTTGGGCGGCAGCATCCATATATCGGCATCCAGCCCGATCTGGTGGCTGGCATGGCCCGAGGTCATCGGGCCGCCGCGCGGCTGGCTCATGTCGCCGATGTAAAGGCCGCGCCAGCCGATCCGCGTCGCCTCGGCCGACAGATCCTGCAGGAACTGCACCAGCACCGGATGGCCGAAATTGCGGTGCCGCGACAGGCGCATCGCCTGCCAGGTCGGCCCGGTTTCCGGCAATTCCGCCAGCCCGGCGGCGCAGCCCCGCGCATAGGAGCCGACCGGCATCGGCGCCTGTTGCGAGGGGGCGGCATGGGCGCCGAAGAGCTGGTTCGCCAGCTTCTCGGCCCCGGCGGGCAGCGCGCAGAGGCCCAGGGCAAGGGCCAAGGTCAGTTCACGGATCATGAGGCCTGTTTCTCACCATTCGGTTTGACCCAGATTAGCAGAACGAGGCCGATGAGGAACAGCCCGATGAGCGGCGAGACGCCGATGCGCTGCGATCCGCTCAGGTCCGAGGCGACGGCGATGGCGAAGGGCGCGATGAAGGCGGTGGCCTTGCCCGACAGCGCGAAAAGGCCGAAGGCCTCGGCCGCGCGTTCGGGCGTGGTGTGGAAGGCCATCAGCGTGCGCGAGGCCGCCTGCACCGTGCCGCCCGCCGCCCCGATCAGGATGCCGCAGGCATACATCACCACATCCGGCAGCGCCGATCCCGCGGGCAGGGCGATGCCGAAGATCTGCTCGCGCGACATGCCGACCAGCACCGCGCAGACGATGATGAGCACCCAGCAGGACAGCACGATCACCGGCTTCGGTCCGCGCAGCGCGTCGAACTTGCCGCCGAGCCAGGTGGCCAGCGCCGCCGCGATCGCGCCGATGATGCCGAAGCCGCCGATCTGGGTCACGCTCCAGCCCAGCACGCCCGAGGCGTAGACGCCGCCGAAGCCGTAAAGCGCGTTCAGCGCGTCGCGGTAGAACATGGCCGAGCCGAGATAGGCGAAGAGGCTCCGCCGCTGCGGCAGGCTGGCGAGCAGCCCGCCGAGCTTGGCGAGCGACTGGCCGATGTTCAGCCTCGGCCCGCGCACCGGCGTCTCGCGCACCCAGAGGAAGAAGGGCACCATGAAGACCGCATACCAGAGCGCGGTGAACGGCCCCGCCGCCCGTGTGCCTTCGCGCAGCGCGGGGTCGAGGCCGAAGGCCGGCGGCAGGCCGATCAGCGTCCGCCCGGTCGTCGCGTTTTCCACGAAGAACATCAGCATGAGGGCGAGCGAGGTCAGCCCGCCCAGATAGCCGAAGGCGAAGCCGGAGCCGGAGACCTTGCCCAACTCCTCCGGCGGGGCGAGGCCGGGCATCAGGGCGTTGGTGAAATTGGTGGCGAATTCCATGGCGATCAGGCCGATGCCGAAGAAGACCAGCGCCATGACCAGCGGCGGCGCCACGGGTGTCAGCCACCACAGCCCCCAGGCGCCGATCACATAGGCGGCGGAGAACGCCCAGATCCACGGCATCCGCCGCCCCGCGCCATCGGCGATGGCGCCCAGCACCGGCGAGAGCAGCGCGATGGCGAGCCCGGTCAGGCTCTGCCCATAACCCCAGAGCGCCTGCGCCTGCGCGGCGGCCTCGCCCTGCGGCAGGCCCTGCGCGGCGTAATGCGCCCGCGCCACCTCGGCGAAATAGGGGCCGAAGACGAAGGTGAGCAGGATGGTGTTGTAGGGCTGGCTGGCCCAGTCGAAGAAATACCAGCCCCAGATGCGTTTCCTCGCCGTCGTCATGCGCTGCCCCCCGCGTTTGGCCCGGATGAGGCCCGCCCCCGCGCTCGGCGCGGATGAAGCCCGCCCCCGCGCTTGGCGCGGATGAAGCCCGAAACCCGGGGCGGGCGCAACCCTCGGCGTCGTCCGGTCAGCCTTCCGGCGGCCAGGGCCGCTCAGTATCCGCCGCGATCCAGGCGGCGACCCAGCCGGGCAAGGCGGGGCTTTCGGCCGCGTGCCCCATCGCCGCCAGAACCGTCGCGGGCGGCACGATCCCCTGCCGCGAGGTGAAGGCGGAGCGGGCGAGCATCTGGCTGGTGCAGTCGCGCCCCTTCCACATGCTCTGCTCGATATAGATGAAGCGGGCGTCCCAGCCGAGGCAGCGCGAGCGCATGGTGACGCGGGAAAACGCCGTCACCCGCTTGCGGTAGCGGGTGGAATTGCCGGCGATCGCCATGCCCCAGCCATGCTTGCGCACCACCGCGTGCAGCCCGGTGCGGATGCCGAGCGGCACCCGCCCCAGATCGTAGAGCGTGAGCGTGCGGCCGTTGTTCAGTTCCATCCACGGGTCGATGTCCCAGGGCCAGACGACATGCCGGCTCGCATGGGTGTCGAAGATGCCGAGGCGGGGCGCCCTCACGGCGTTAAGGATTTCTTTGGCAAGACGGATATAGGGATACATGGGCGGCTCTCCTGCCTTGGGGGACTGCCGGGAAGCGCCCGGCGGGTCAAGCGGAACGCTGCGGAAAGGCTTGCTTCCCTTGGGGCGCCGGGTTACCTGAACCACAACAGATTGTGAGGGCATGATGGTCTCGATCCTGCAAATCCTGCTGCTTCTGCTCGACGTGGTGCAGTTCGTGGTGATCGCCCATATCATCATGTCCTGGCTCATCAACTTCCAGGTGCTGAACACCCGCCAGCCGCTCGTCGCGCAGATCTGGTATGGGCTGAACCGGCTGCTGGAGCCGCTTTACGGCACGGTGCGCCGCATCCTGCCCGCCATGTCGGGCATCGACTTCGCGCCGCTCGTGGTCCTGCTCGGCGTCTACGCGCTGCGCATCGTCATCATCAACAACGCCTCCGCCTTCTACTGAGCCATGCAGCATCCCCGCGCGCTTCTCGCCTCGGTCTTCGGCTACGGGGCGTTCCGTCCCGGTCAGGAAGAGATCGTCGAGGCGGTGCTGGCGGGGCGCGACACGCTGGCGATCATGCCGACCGGGGGCGGCAAGTCGCTCTGCTTCCAGTTGCCCGCGCTCTGCCGCGAGGGGGTGACGGTGGTGATCTCGCCCCTCATCGCGCTGATGCGCGATCAGGTGCGATCCCTGCGCGAGGCGGGGGTGGAGGCCGGGGCGCTGACCTCCGGCAATACCGACGAGGAAACCGAGGATGTGTTCCGCGCGCTGGACGAGGGGCGGCTGAAACTCCTCTACATGGCGCCGGAGCGGCTGGCCTCGGGGGCCACCACGGCGCTTTTGCGGCGGATCGGCACCAATCTCATCGCGGTGGACGAGGCGCATTGCGTCAGCCAGTGGGGCCATGACTTCCGCCCCGATTACCTGCGCATCGGCGAGCTGAAACGCGCGCTCGGCGTGCCGCTCGCCGCCTTCACCGCCACGGCGGACGAGGAGACGCGGGCCGAGATCGTGGCGCGGCTGTTCGACGGGCAGGCCCCCGCCACCTTCCTGCGCGGCTTCGACCGGCCGAACATCCATCTCGCCTTCGCGGTGAAGGACAGCCCGCGCCGCCAGATCCTCGATTTCGCGGCGGCGCGGAAGGGGCAATCCGGCATCGTCTATTGCGCCACCCGCTCGAAGACCGAGGTGCTGGCGCAGGCGCTGCGCGAGGCCGGCCATTCCGCCTGCCACTATCACGGCGGCATGGACCCCGAGGAACGCCGCCAGGTCGAGGTGCGCTTCCAGCAGGAGGACGGGCTGATCGTCTGCGCCACCATCGCCTTCGGCATGGGGATCGACAAGCCCGACATCCGCTGGGTCGCCCATTCCGACCTCTCGAAATCCATCGAGGCCTATTATCAGGAGATCGGCCGCGCCGGGCGCGACGGCGCCCCGGCCGAGACGCTGACGCTTTACGGCCCCGACGACATCCGCCTGCGCCGCGCCCAGATCGACGAAAGCCCCGCGCCGCTGGAGCGGAAGGAGGCCGACCACGCCCGGCTCAACGCGCTGCTCGGTCTGGCCGAGGCGACCGGCTGCCGCCGGCAGGTCCTGCTCGGCTATTTCGGCGAGCAGAGCGCGCCCTGCGGCAATTGCGACCTCTGCGACCGCCCGGCGCTGGTCTTCGACGCGACGGAGGCGGTGCGCAAGGCGCTGTCGGCCGTGCTCAGGACCGGCGAGTGGTTCGGCGCGGGCCATCTGATCGACATATTGACCGGCAATGCCACGGCGAAGGTGCGCGAGAAGGGGCATGACCGATTGCCGACCTTCGGCGTCGGGCGCGAGATGACCAAGACCGGCTGGGGCGCGGTGTTCCGGCAGATGATGGGGCGCGACCTGCTGCGCCCCGACCCCGAACGCTTCGGCGCGCTGCGGATGACCGAGGCCGCGCGGCCCGTGCTGCGCGGCGAGGCCAGCGTGACGCTGCGCCGCGACACGGTGCAGGCCGCCGCCCGCCCGGTGGCGAAGGCGCTGGTCTCCGACGAGGACGCGCCGCTGCTCTCCGCCCTGAAGGCCAAGCGCCGCGCGCTGGCCGAGGCGGCGCGGGTGCCGGCCTATGTCATCTTCCCCGACCGCACCCTGATCGAGATGGCGGAGCGGCGGCCGCAGACGCTCGACGACATGGCGCGGATCAGCGGCGTCGGCGCGAAGAAGCTGGAAAGCTATGGCGGCGCCTTCCTCGCCGTCATCACCGGCGCGGCCGAGGCGCTGCATCCGGCGCGGCAGCGGCTGGCGGGCAAGCCGGCGGCGGAGCTGTTCGATCAACTGGCCGAGGCGCAGTTGCGGCTGATGCGCGGCGAGGACGGCATCGGCAAGCCGATGTCGCTGTCGCAGACCTCGCTGCGCCGCATCGCCGAGGCGCGGCCCGCCACGCTCCCGGATCTGGACCGGGCGGGCGATCTCGGCCCCGCCCGGCTGGAACGCTTCGGCGAAGCGTTCCTCGCCATCTGCCGCGGCGACTGAGCGCGAAGGAGGCCCCGATGCTCGTGGTGATTTCCCCCGCCAAGCGGCTCGACGCCGCGCCGCCCGCCTTGCCCGAGGGGATCGCGGCGACCGAGCCCGCCTTCCCGGCCGAGGCGGCGGAACTTGCCACCATCGCCGGGCGGCTGGACGCGGCGGGGCTGCGCAAGCTGATGGGCATCTCCCCGGCGCTGGCCGAGCTGAACCGGGGCCGCTTCGCCGCCTTCGGCGCGCAGGCGCGCAGCCCGGCGGCGCTGCTCTTCGCCGGCGACACCTATGCCGGGTTGGAGGCCGGGCGGATGGAGGCGGACGCCTGGCGCTGGGCCGGCCTGCATCTGCGCATCCTGTCGGGGCTTTACGGCCTGCTGCGCCCCACCGACCGGATCGAGCCCTATCGGCTGGAAATGGGCTCGCGCCTCGCCAATCCACGCGGGGCCGATCTTTACGCCTTCTGGGGCAGCCGCATCGCCGAGGCGCTGAACGAGACCGCCAGGGCGGCGGGGACGGAGGTGCTGCTCAACTGCGCCTCGGTCGAATATTTCGGCGCCGTCGATCCCGCCGCGCTGAAGCCGCGCACCGTCAGCCCGGTCTTTCTGGAGGAGCGGGACGGCGAGGCGAAGGTGGTGAGCTTCTGGGCCAAGAAGGCGCGCGGCGCCATGGCGCGCTTCGTGATGGAGAACCGGCTTTCCGATCCGGCCGATCTCGCGGGTTTCACCGTGGGCGGCTACCGCTTCGACCCCGAGACCTCCACCGCCGACCGGCCGGTCTTCCGCCGCGCGGTCTGAGGCGGATCGCCCCGCCGG
>JBDHSR010000130.1:0-8400 GCA_039808305.1 Gemmobacter sp.
CAGGAATGGAACATGGGGCTGGAACAGGCCATCGAGGCCGAGGCGCAGGCGCAGGCGATCTGCATGCAGACCCGCGATTTCGAGCGGGCCTATCGCGCCTTCGTCGCCAAGGAAAAGCCGGTGTTCGAGGGCGACTGAATGCGGACCGGGGGCTTCGCGCCCCCGGACCCCCGCGGGATATTTGAGGACAGAAAATGGCGGATCGGTCTTTCCTTTCTTGGCCCTTCTTCGAGGAGCGGCATCGGGCGCTGGCGGCGGAGCTCGACGCGTGGTGCGCGGCGCATCTGCCGGTGGATCATGGCGACGCGGACGCGGCCTGCCGCGGGCTGGTGGCGGCCTTGGGCGCCGCCGGCTTCCTGCGCCATAGCGGCGCGGGAGAGGGCGAGGCGCTGGACGTGCGCTCGCTCTGCCTGATCCGCGAGACGCTGGCGCGCCATGACGGGCTGGCGGATTTCGCCTTCGCGATGCAGGGCCTCGGCATGGGGGCGGTGAGCCTTTTCGGCACGGCGGAGCAGCGCGGCTGGCTGACGCGGACGCGGGCCGGGCGGGCGATCTCGGGCTTCGCGCTGACCGAGCCGGGATCGGGGTCCGACGTGGCCCATACCGCGACGCTGGCGGAGCGGGTGCCGGGCGGTTTCCGGCTGAATGGCGAGAAGACCTATATCTCGAATGGCGGCATCGCCGATCTCTATGTGATCTTCGCCCGCACCGGCGAGGCGCCGGGGGCGAAGGGGCTTTCGGCCTTCCTGCTGCCCGCCGACACGCCCGGCCTGGAGGTGGTGGAGCGCATCGAGGTGATCGCGCCGCATCCGCTGGCGCATCTGCGGCTGACCGATGTGGACCTGCCCGACAGCGCGCTGATCGGCAAGGCGGGCGACGGGTTCAAGATCGCCATGTCGGTGCTCGACGTGTTCCGCTCCACCGTGGGCGCGGCGGCGCTCGGCTTCGCGCGGCGCGCGCTGGACGAGGCCTTGGCGCGGGTCGGCCGCAAGCGGGCGGGCGGCGGGACGCTCGCCGATTACCAGATGGTGCAGGGCCATGTCGCCGACATGGCGCTGGAGGTCGACGCGGCGGCGCTGCTGGTCTATCGCGCCGCCTGGACCAAGGACATGGGCGCCGCGCGGGTCAGCCGCGAGGCGGCGATGGCGAAGCTTTACGCCACCGAGGCCGCGCAGCGCGTCATCGACACCGCGCTGCAGCTGCATGGCGGCGACGGAGTGCGCCATGGTTTCGCGGTGGAGAGCCTCTATCGCGAGATCCGGGCGCTGCGGATCTATGAAGGCGCCACCGACGTGCAGCGGGTGGTGATCGCGCGGAGTGTGCTGGGATGATCTACGAACGTGTGATCCAGATCGAGTTCAACCATTGCGACCCGGCGGGGATCGTCTTCTATCCCCGCTATTTCGAGATGACGAATTCGGTGGTGGAGAACTTCTTCGCCGATGTGGCGGGGCGCAGCTTCGCGCAGATGCATCTGGAACGGAAAGGCGGCGTGCCGACCGTGCGGATCGAGGCGAATTTCCTCGCCCCCTCGCGGCTGGGCGACAAGGTGACCTTCGGGTTGGAACTGAAGAAGGTCGGCGCCAGCAGCCTGTCGCTGACCATCACCGGCCGGATGGGCGACGAGGTGCGGATGACCGCCGACCTCACGCTGGTCTGGATCGACGATATGCGTGCCGCGCCATGGCCCGAGGACATGCGGCGGCGGATGGAAGATTTCAAGGAGGCGAAGGCATGACGCATGAGGTGCTGCACCCGAAGGGGTGGAAGGCGACACCGGGATATTCCAACGGCATGGCCGCGACCGGCCGGCTGGTGGTCACCGGCGGCATGATCGGCTGGAACGGCCAGCAGGAATTCGAGACCGACGATTTCGTGGGCCAGGTGGAGATGGCGCTGAAATCCATCGTCGCGGTGCTGGCCGAGGCGGGCGCGCGCCCCGAACATCTGGTGCGGCTGACCTGGTATGTCACCTCGAAGCGCGAATATCTCGACAATCTCAAGGATCTCGGCCGCGTCTACAAGGCGGTGATCGGCAAGGTCTATCCGGCGATGGCGCTGGTGCAGGTGGTGGCGCTGGTCGAGGACCGCGCCAAGGTCGAGATCGAGGCGACCGCGGTGATCCCGCAGGAGTGACCGATTTTCCGGGCCGAGGCGGCGGAAGAATCCGCCCGGCCCCTGTTTGACGACATGGGAGACACGCAGATGATGCTGGGACCGACCGGCCATATCGACACGTTCACGCGCGACAACCTGCCGCCCTTCGATCTCTGGCCCGAGATCGAGCTGGGCGGGTTCCAGTATCCCGACTGGCTGAATGCCGGGGTGGAGCTGACCGACGCCATGGTGGCGCGCGGCTTCGGCGACAATATCGCGCTGATCGGCAACGGGCGGATGCGCACCTACAAGGAACTGGCGGACTGGACCAACCGCATCGCCCATGCGCTGGTCGAGGATTACGGGGTGAAGCCGGGCAACCGGGTGATGATCCGCTCGGCCAACAACCCGGCGATGGTGGCCTGCTGGCTGGCCGCCACCAAGGCCGGCGCGGTGGTGGTGAACACCATGCCGATGCTGCGCCATGGCGAGCTGGAGAAGATCATCGACAAGGCCGAGATCAGCCACGCGCTCTGCGACACCCGGCTGATGGAGGAGCTGGTGGTGGCCGCCAAGGGCAGCCGTTTCCTGCAGACGGTGATCGGCTTCGACGGCACCGCGAACCACGATGCCGAGCTCGACCGGATGGCGCTGTCGAAGCCGGTGAGGTTCGAGCCGGTGAGGACGGGCCGCGACGACGTGGCGCTGCTGGGCTTCACCTCGGGCACCACGGGCGAGCCGAAGGCCACCATGCATTTCCACCGCGACCTGCTGATCATCGCGGACGCCTATGCGAAGGAAGTGCTGGACGTGCAGCCGGAGGATGTGTTCGTGGGCTCGCCGCCGCTCGCCTTCACCTTCGGCCTCGGCGGGCTCGCGGTGTTCCCGCTGCGCTTCGGCGCCTCGGCGGCGCTCCTGGAGAACGCCTCGCCGCCGAACATGATCGAGATCATCCAGAAATACCGCGCGACGGTGTGTTTCACCGCGCCGACCGCCTATCGCGTGATGCTTCGCGCGATGGAGGAAGGCGCGGATTTGTCGAGTTTGCGCGCGGCGGTCTCGGCGGGGGAGACCCTGCCGGGGCCGGTCTACGAGGACTGGATCGCCAAGACCGGCAAGCCGATGCTGGACGGCATCGGCTCGACCGAGATGCTGCACATCTTCCTGACCAACCGCTTCGGCGACAGCTTCCCCGCCTGCACCGGGCGGCCGGTCACCGGCTACAAGGCGATGATCATGGGGCCGGAGGGGCAGGAGATGCCGCGCGGCGAGATGGGGCGGCTGGCGGTGAAGGGGCCGCTGGGCTGCCGCTACATGAGCGCGCCGGACAAGCAGCGCGCCTATGTCCATAACGGCTGGAACCTGACCGGCGACAGCTTCTGGCAGGACGAGCAGGGCTATTTCCACTTCGCGGCGCGCACCGACGGCATCATCGTCTCGGCCGGCTACAATATCGCGGGGCCCGAGGTGGAGGCGGCGCTGCTGGCGCATCCCGATGTGGTGGAATGCGCGGTGATCGGCGCCCCGGACCCGGAGCGCGGCCAGATCGTCGAGGCGCATGTGGTGCTGGCGGCGGGCGTGCAGCCCGACCGCTCCACCGTGAAGATGTTGCAGGACCATGTGAAGGCGACCATCGCACCGTTCAAATATCCCCGGTCGGTGGTGTTCCGCGACAGCCTGCCCAAGACCGAAAGCGGCAAGATCCAGCGCTTCCGGCTGCGCGACGGGGCGTGAGGCCCGGACCCCGGGGCCTGCGCGCGCGCCGGGCCGAAGACCCCGGCGCCCGGTCCAGCGGATCGGACGCCGGGCGGCGGCTATACCGCGACCTCCACCTCGCCCATCGGATGCGCGCAGCAGGCGAGGATCCAGCCTTCGGCTATATCGTCGTCGGAAATGCCGCCGTTATGGACCATATGCACCTCGCCCGAGAGCTTCTTCACCTTGCAGGTGCCGCACAGGCCGAAGGTGCAGCCGGAGGGGATGTTGAGGCCGGAGCGTTTCGCCACCGCCAGCACCGTATCCGTCTCGGCGCAGGGCGCGGTCACGCCGGAGGTCGCGAAGGTGATCGAGGCGGCGGCGTCGCCGGGGGTCACATCGTCCAGCACCGGCGCCTCGGCCTCGCTCGCCACCGGGGCGCCGAAGCTTTCCTGATGGTAATGCGCCATGTCGAAGCCGAGCGCGTTCAGCATGTCGCGCACGCCCTGCATGAAGGGCTCCGGCCCGCAGCAGAACACCTCGCGCTCCAGATAGTCCGGCGCCATCAGGCCCAGCATGATCTGGTTCAGCCGCCCGCGATAGCCGGGCCAGGCGCGGAACGTGTCGGGCTCCTCCACCGTGAAGCGCAGTTGCAAGCCGGGCACGCGGTTGGCGAACTGCTCCAGCCGCTCGCGGAAGATGATCTCGGAGGGGCGCTTCGCGGCATGGACGAACACGATGTCCGGCATCTGGCCGGAATCCCAGGCCCAGGTCGTCATCGACATCATCGGCGTGATGCCGGAGCCGGCCGAGATGAACAGGTATTTCCGCGCCGGATGCCGGTGCGAGCTGAAGATGCCGCTCGGCCCATAGGCCCGGATCCGCATCCCCGGCTTCAGGTGGTCCAGCATCCAGCGGGTGCCGATGCTGCCCGCCTGCGCCTTCACCGTGACGGTGATCGAGAGCGGCCGCGACGGGCTGGACGAGATGGTATAGGTCCGCTGCACATTGCCGCCCGGCACATTCCCCGGATCGACCGGCAGGTCGAGCGTGACGAACTGGCCCGGCTGATAGTCGAACCACGCGCCCGAAGGCGCGCGGAAGGTGAAGCTGGCGGTATCGGCATTCTCCGGCACCACCATGGCGCATTCCAGCGGCTCGCTGTCCTCCCAGGGCCGCGCCGTCCAGTTCAGTTGCCCCATCGGCTCACTCCGCGGCCATCGCGGGACGCGGGCGCAGCCGGTCGCTCATGGCCGCGCAATACCAGTCGATGAACTGGATCACGCCGCTTTCCTGCGCCGGCGAATAGGGGCCGGGCTCGTAGGCGGGCGACAGGATGCCCTTCTGGTTCTCCTCCACCACCTGGCGATCCTCGTCATTGGTGGCGATCCAGACCTCGGTCAGCCGGGTCAGGTCGTAGTCGCGCCCCTCCACCGCGTCCTTGTCGACGAGCCAGGTGGTGACCACCTCGGTCTCGGTCGGGCTGATCGGCAGCACGCGGAAGTTCAGCACGCTGTCCGACAGGAAGTGGTTCCAGGTGTTCGGATAGTGGAAGAACAGCAGCGAGCCGGCATTGTCGAAGGGCATCCCCGGCAGGCGGGGGGCGGCGGCCTTGCCGTCCATCGTATAGCTGACCGCATCGCCGACGAAGGGGATGCGCACCAGCCGCCACTGCTCGTCGGGCGAGATCAGATAGCGCGAGGGCAGGCCCGCCGTCTCGCAACGCTCGACATGGGCGGCGCCGACCGGCGAGGACAGGCTGTCATCGCCGCCGACCAGATAGGGATCGTCGTTGAAGGTGCGGCAAAGCGCCGGATGCGCGCCCGCGCAGTGATAGCATTCGCGGTTGTTCTCGATCACCAGCTTCCAGTTGCCGTTCTCGACGATGCGCGACTGATGCGCGACCTTCAGCTCGCCCTTCCGGTGCGGCGCGGCATAGCGGTCGGCGGCGGCCTTGAGGGCCGAGAAATCCGGCGCGGTCTCGGCCACGCAGATGAAGACCATCCCCGCCGCCACCTCGCAATGCACCGGCTTCAGCCCATGGTCGGCGGGCTGGAAACCGGCCCCCATCTCGCGCGCCCAGATCAGCTTGCCGTCGAGATCGTAGGTCCATTGGTGATAGGGGCAGACCAGTTTCGCCGTGGTGCCGGCCGGCTTGGAGCACAGCCGCTGGCCGCGATGGCGGCAGACATTGTGGAAGGCGCGGATCACCCCGTCGCCGCCCCGCACGACCACCACCGGATAGGCGCCGAGTTGCAGCGTGGCATAGGCGCCGGCCTTCGGCAGTTCGGCGGCCGGCACGGCGAAGATCCAGTCGCGATACCAGATCCGCTCCAGATCGGCCTGGAATACGCCGGGATCGCAATAGAGATCGCGGTCGAGCGCATGGTCGGGACGGCGCGCGTCAAGGCGCGCCAGCATGTCTTGCGGGCTGAGCATATGGTCCTCGTTTCCCGCGCATCCCCGCGCGGGTTGGGTTGCTGTTGCTGCGGGCGCGGAGCGGGCAGGCCCTCCGCGATCTACGGTTGCTTCGCAGCGGGCTGGTTTCCGGGCTGCGGAGGCGGGCCGTCGCGGGCCCCGGACGCGGCACCTTCCCGGGGATCGCTCCCCAGTGGTCTTGCCGCATCCCCCTTCCGTTACCGTTGCGGGGGCAGCGCCGGTTTCTCACCGGCTTCCCAATTCTCCGCCCTCGCGGGCGGCACCTTCTGCCCGGCCAGAAAATCACGGACACGGCATCCGCGAGTGGCTGATTGCGACATTATCGCCCTGAAACAAGACGTCGCATCCCGCCGGGGCCGCGCCGGCCCGCAGCTCGGTTTTCACGCTTTCGCGCGAGGGGGATGCGCGGGGCGGAAACCCCGCCTATATTGCCGGCATGATGCGCCGTTTCGCCCTTCTGGCCCCGCTCGCCGCCGCCCTCGCGCTGTCGCTCGCCCTGCCCGCGCGGGCCGAGAAGATTTCTCTCGCCGCGATCTCGAAATATCTCAACGGGCTGAGCACCGTGGAGGCGCAGTTCACCCAGGTGAACGCCGATGGCAGCATCGGCACCGGCACGATCTACATCAAGCGGCCCGGCCGGGTGCGCTTCGAATACGCCCCGCCCGACAAGGCGCTGGTGCTCGCCAGTTCCGGCAATGTCGCCATTTTCGACACCAAGTCGAACCAGGCGCCCGAGCAATATCCGCTGTCCAAGACGCCGCTGAGCCTGATCCTCGCCAAGGATGTCGATCTCGGCCGGGCCAAGATGGTGGTCGGCCACCGCGAGGACGGCAACACCACCCGCGTCGTGGCGCAGGATCCCCAGCACCCGGAATACGGCACGATCGAGATGGTGTTCACCGCCAACCCGGTGGAGCTGCGGCAATGGGTCATCACCGACGACGCGGGCGGGCAGACCACGGTGATCCTCGGCGAGATGGCGAAGGGCAAGAGCTATGCCGCCTCGCTCTTCGACATCACGCGCGAGATGGAGCGCCGGCGCTGAGCCTCAGCGCCCGCAGGCCGAAAGCTGCGCGGCGTAGCGGTCCGACCGGCTCTGCACCCGGTCGGCCACGTCGACCAGCCAGCTCTTCGCCTCGTAGCTGCGGTTGACGAAGCCGGTGCGCCCCTCGTGATAGGCGAGATACTGGTTGCGCGCATCCCATTTGGAGACGCCCAGCCGCTGCGCCGTGCCGTCCATGTACCAGCCCATGAAATCGGTGGCGTCCTCGATCCGGTCGCGGCGGGCGCGGCGGTTGCGGGTTTCCTTCTGGTATTCCTCCCACGTCCCGTCGAGCGCCTGGCTGTAGCCGTAGGCGGTGCTCTGCCGGCCCATCGGGATGATGCCCAGCACGAAGCGGTGCGGCGTGCGGGCATTGCCGACGAACTTGCTCTCCTGATGGATCGACGCCATCTGGACATGGATCGGGATGCCCCAGCGGCGTTCCGTCGTCTTCATGGCTCGGTAATATTCCGGCCGCTCCCGCACGATCGCGCAGGCGTCGTCGAGATTGCGGGGCGCCGAGAACTTGCCCCCCCCGCCGCAGGAGGCGAGGAGAAGAAGAAGGATCGACGCACGGAGAAGTCTGCTCATCTGCCCCTCGCGTGTCTTTGTTTTTTGCCAAGATAGGGCAATTCCGGGGGCGGGGAAATGGGGCGGCGCCGGATTTCGCTTCAGAAAAGCGCGAGGGGCGCGGGGGCGACTGTCGGGCGCTGCCCGACAGTTTGTTTCCCGCGAATCACCCTGCCCTCTGTGGACGCGGCAGCCGCGAAGGTTTAAACCGGCCTTGGGGGACCACGGCGATGCTGAAGACGCAGGCGAAATATCATCTCGGACAGGTGCTGCGTCATCGCAAGCATCCGTTCCGTGGCGTCGTCTTCGATGTCGACGCGATCTTCTCGAATACCGAGGAATGGTATGCCAACATCCCCGAGGACAGCCGGCCCGACAAGGACCAGCCGTTCTATCACCTGCTGGCCGAGAACGACCAAAGCTATTACGTCGCCTATGTCTCGGAACAGAACCTGATCCCCGACGAGACCGGCGAGCCGGTCGACCATCCCGACCTGCACGACCTGTTCGGCGATTTCGAGGACGGGCGCTATCCGCTCCAGTTCAACCTGAACTGA
>JBDHSR010000131.1:0-8352 GCA_039808305.1 Gemmobacter sp.
CTGGGCCTGACCGAGGCGCAGGTGGCGCGGCTGCGCGAGGAATACGGCATCTACATGGTGAGCGATTCGCGGATCAACATCGCCGGGCTGAACGAGAAGACCGTGCCGATTCTGGCGCGGGCGGTCGCGGCGGTTCTGTAGTCACCGCCATCGGGGATTGCCCGCCATTCGGCGGGCATGGGGACCGACACCAAACCCCGGCCGGTGCCGCAGCCCCGCCCGGAATCAAGGCACGCAGTGCCGCCGGGCAGCGCCCGACCGCCCCCTCGGGCGGGCGCTTCGGGGACGTAAGCGCGATGATCGGACATAGGCGGTGCGGTGCCATAAAGTGCGGACCACAACCGTTGCGGCGCCCACCCGGCGGTCGGGCGCCGCCCTCCGTGGTGTGGTATGTCGCGGGGAGGGGTAAAGTGGCTCACCTCAGCGCAGGGTAGTGGCGCTTCGAAGAAAACAAAGGCCCGGAGCATCGCTCCGGGCCTTTTCCGTCACATATGATAGGCGCGTTCGCCATGGGCGGTGAGGTCCAGCCCCTCGCGCTCGGCCTCGGCGGGGACGCGCAGGCCGATGGTCAGGTCCACCAGCTTGTAGAGGATGGCCGAGACCACGCCGCACCACAGGATCGTCACCACCACGGCCTTGATCTGCACCCAGACCTGCGCGCCCATCGTCACGCCCTCGGCATAGCCGATGCCGCCCAGCGAGTCGGAGGCGAGGATGCCGGTGCCGATGGCGCCGATGATGCCGCCGACGCCATGGATGCCGAACACGTCGAGGCTGTCGTCATAGCCGAGCCGGATCTTCACCACGGTCACGAAGACATAGCAGACCGCCGAGGCCACGGCGCCGAGCAGGATCGCGCCCACCGGCCCGATCACCCCCGCCGCCGGGGTCACCGCGACGAGACCGGCGATCATCCCGGAGGCCGCGCCCAGCATCGAGGCCTTGCCGCGCGCCAGCCCCTCGATCAGCGACCAGGCCACGATGGCGCCCGCCGTCGCGGTGAAGGTGTTGATCATCGCCAGCGCCGCGCCGCCATTCGCTTCGAGGTTGGAGCCGACATTGAAGCCGAACCAGCCGACCCAGAGCAGCGCCGCGCCGACGAGGGTGAGCGTCATCGAATGCGGCGCCATGTTCTCCTTGCCGTAGCCGAGACGCTTGCCGACCATGACGCTGCCGACCAGCGCCGCCACGCCGGCGTTGATATGCACCACCGTGCCGCCGGCGAAATCCAGCGCGCCCCAGTTGAAGATCAGCCCCGCGCCGTCCCAGACCATATGGGCCACCGGGAAATAGACGAAGGTCGCCCAGAGCACCGAGAAGACCAGCACCGCGCCGAACCTGATGCGCTCGGCGAAGGCGCCGACGATCAGCGCCGGGGTGATGGCGGCGAAGGTCATCTGGAAGGCGATGAACAGATATTCCGGCAGGACATAGCCGTCCGAGAAGGTCGCGGCGGTCGACGTCGCCGTCACGCCCGACAGGAACAGCTTGCCGAAGCCGCCGAAGAACGGGCCGGTGCCGCCGCCGAAGGCGAAGGAATAGCCGTAGACGACCCAGACGATCATCATCACCGCGCCGATCAGCGTGCATTGCATCAGCACCGACAGCATGTTCTTGGCCCGCACCAGACCGCCATAGAACAGCGCGAGGCCCGGCACGATCATCGCCAGCACCAGCACGGTGGAGGTCATCATCCAGGCCACGTCGCCCTTGTCCATCACCGGGGCCGCCTCGGCCGCGACCTCGACCACCGTCTCGGTGGCCTCCTGCGCCAGCGCGGGCAGGGCCGCCAGCGCGGACAGCGCCGTCAGGCCGGAAAGTTTCATCAGGTTCCGCATCGTCGTTCCTTTCCCCCGCCGCTCAGAGCGCGTCGTCATCGGTTTCGCCGGTGCGCACCCGCACCGCCTGTTTCACGTCCAGCACGAAGATCTTGCCGTCGCCGATCTTGTCGGTGCGTGCCGTGGTGCGGATCGTCTCCACCACCTGATCGGCGAGTCCGTCGGAAACGACGATCTCCAGCCGGACCTTCGGCACGAAGTTCACGGCGTATTCGGCGCCGCGATAGATCTCGGTATGGCCGGATTGCGAGCCGAAGCCCTTGATTTCGGTTACCATCATGCCGCGCACGCCGATGGCGGTCAGCGCCTCGCGGACCTCCTCGAGCTTGAACGGCTTGATTGCCGCGATGATCAGTTTCACATGCGTCCCCTTCTCTGGCAGCGGCCCGCTGCGGGGCCTTGTGCTGTCAGAAGGCGGCCGGATGCTGCGCTTGCACAATGAAACGCTGGGCCGATGCGGCGCGGAAACCGGGAAATTGCACAAAATTTGCACTTGCGAGGGGGAATGATCGAAAATTGTGCGGTATCGGGCCGCGAATCGTGACCGGCGCCCACTCCACATCCGGGCGAGGGCGGGGTAAGATTCCGGCAGAACAAGAATGACGGGCGTATCGGGCATGAGTGGATCGGGAAAGAGGCCGGCGCCTCTGGTGGCGGACCGGCGCTATCCGGCGGGCGGCAGCGGCGGCTCGGGGCGCGGCGCGCCGCCGAAGAAGCCGGCCCCGCCGAAGAAGCCTGCGCCAAAACGCCCGCAACCGCGTCGGCGCGGGCTGATCTCTGGGCTGATCCTCGGGTTCTTCGGGCTGATCTGGCGCGTGGTCTGGGGCATCGGCTGGCGGGTGACGGCGCTGGTCGCGCTGGTGGTGTTCGGCGCCGCCTTCTACTTCCAGCAGCAGCTTCCGCCGGTGAGCGAGCTTGTGGATGCCCGCGCGCGCGGCTCGGTCACCATGCTGGACCGCGACGGCCAGGTCTTCGCCTGGCGGGGCGAGACCTTCGGCGGCATGATCACCTCCGACACCGTGTCGAGGCACCTGCGCGACGCGGTGGTGGCGACCGAGGACAAGCGCTATTACCGCCATTTCGGCGTCAGCCCGCGCGGCATCGCCTCGGCCATCCGCATCAACCTCGCGGAGGGGCGGGGCCCGCTGGAGGGCAATGGCGGCTCCACCATCACGCAGCAGGTGGCGAAGCTCCTGTGCCTCGGCGTGCAATACGATCCGGCGCAGTGGAAATCCGAGGCGGATTACGAAGAGGACTGCCGCGCCGGCGGCGTCTGGCGCAAGGTGAAGGAGATCCCCTTCGCGCTGGCGATGGAGTGGAAATATTCCAAGGCCGACATCCTGACGATCTATTTCAACCGCGCCTATCTCGGCGCCGGGGCCCGCGGCTTCGAGGCGGCGGCGCAGCGCTATTTCGGCAAGTCGGCCGCCAATGTCACCCCGGCCGAGGCGGCGATGCTGGCGGGGCTGCTGAAGGCGCCGTCGCGCTATGCGCCGACCAACAACCTCAAGCGGGCGCAGGACCGGGCGAATGTCATCATCGGGTTGATGGAGGAGCAGGGCTTCCTGAAAAAGGCCGAGGCCGATGAGGCCCGCGCCCATCCCGCGCAGCTTTCCGAGGCGGCGGCCAAGAACGCCGGCGGCTTCTTCGCCGACTGGGTGATGGAATCCGGCCCCGCCTTCCTGACCAAGGAAACCACCGAGGACGTGATCATCCGCACCACGCTGGACCAGAAGATCCAGCGCCAGGCGGAAGAGGCGCTGCAATTCGTCTTCGACACCAAGGTGAAGGAAGGCTCCAAGGCGCAAGCCGCGATCGTGGTGATGAGCGCCGACGGCGCGGTGCGCGCCATGGTCGGCGGGCGCAGGATCGCGGCGGCGGGCAGCTTCAACCGGGCGACGCAGGCGCTGCGCCAGACCGGATCGGTGTTCAAGCCCTTCGTCTATGCCGCGGCGCTCGATCTCGGCTACAGCCCCTCGGATTTCGTCGAGGACACGCCGCTGACCATGAACATCAAGGGCTCCGGCCCCTGGACGCCCGAGAATTATGACGGGAAGTTCAAGGGCCTCATCACGCTGACGCAGGCGCTGGCCGAAAGCCGCAACATCCCCGCCGTGCGGGTGTCCGAGGCGGTGGGGCGTGACGTGGTGCGGCAGGTCGCCTCGCAATTCGGGGTGAAAAGCGATCTGGCGGCGGGCCCGGCGCTGGCGCTGGGCGCGTCGGAAAGCACGTTGCTGGAGATGACGGGCGCCTATGCCGGCATCCTCAACGGCGGCTCGTCGGTGAAGCCCTACGGTCTGGTGGAGCTGAAGCTCCAGGGCGAGGAGGGCGAGCTGATCGGCCAGACCGGCGGCATCGGCGAACGGGTGATCCAGCAGGAGGCGGCGCAGCTTCTGACCTATATGATGACGCAGGTGATCCAGCGCGGCACCGGCACGCGGGCGCGGCTGGGCGATCATCCGGTGGCCGGCAAGACCGGCACCACCAACGCCGCGCGCGACGCCTGGTTCATCGGCTTCTCGGCGCATTACGTCACCGGGGTCTGGATGGGCTATGACGACAACAAGCCGCTGACCGGGGTGACCGGCGGCGGATTGCCGGCCGAGATCTGGCACGAGGTCATGGCGCGCATCCACAAGGACGTGCCGTCGACGCCGCTGCCGATGATCGTGCCCGAGCCGCGCCAGCCGCCGGTCCAGGGCGTCGCCGCCACTTCCGGCGCGGTCGACGGTGCGCCGGCCCAGCAGCAGATGGCCCCCGCCGGACAGCCGGCGCCGCAGCAGCCCTCCAGCGGCGATCCGATCCAGGACGCGCTGCGCGACGCGCTGGGCACGATCTCGGGCATCTACTGAAACAGCCGCAGCGCCAGCGGCGCGAGGAAGGCGGTCAGCACCGCGTTCATCCCCATGCCGAGGCCGGCGAAGGCCCCGGCGGTGGGATTGACCTGAAACGCCCGCGCCGTGCCGATCCCGTGCGCGGCGACCCCGGTGGCGAAGCCGCGCGCCCGCCAGTCGCGGATGCCGAGCGCGTTCAGCAGCGGCGTGGCGCAGATCGCGCCGATGATCCCGGTCAGGATCACCAGCACCGCCGTCAGCGTGGGCGAACCGCCGAGACTGTCGGAGATCCCCAGCGCCACCGGCGCCGTCGCCGATTTCGGCGCGAGCGAGGCCAGATCCGCGCCGCCGATGCCGAACAGCACCGCCAGCCCCAGTGCCGAGAGCACCGCGACCGCCGATCCCGCGACCAGCGCCGCCAGCAGCGGCAGGGCCGCGCGCCGCACATGGTGCAGGTTGTCGCGCAGGGGCAGCGCCAGCGCCACCGTGGCGGGGCCGAGCAGGAAATGCACGAATTGCGCCCCCTCGAAATAGACCGGATAGGGCGTGCCGCTCAGCCGCAGCAGGATCGCGAGCAGCACGACCGCGATCAGCACCGGATTGGCGAAGGGCCGCCGCCCCGCCGCCCGGAAACAGGCGTCGCCCACGGCATAGGCCGCCAGCGTCGCGGTCAGCCACAGCAGCGGTCCCTGCGCCAGATAGGTCCAGATTTCGACGAAATCGGTCATGCCGCGTCCTCCGCCCCGGTCAGCCGCGCGACGGCGACGAAGACCAGCGCCCCGCTGGCGATGGCGGCGACGGTCGAGACCACCAGCACCGCCAGCAGCGCCGGCCCCTGCGCCATCAGGCTGTCGAGATGCCCGACGACGCCGGTGCCCGCCGGAACATAGAGCAGCGACAGATTGCCGAGGATCGCCGCCACCAAGGGCCGCATCGCCCCGACCAGCGCGGGAAAGGCGGCGAAGGCCAGAAGCAGGATCAGCATCCCCGCCACCGGGCCGGGCAGCGGCAGCCCGGTGAGGCGGGTCAGGGTCTCGCCCGCCAGTTGGGCGGCGAGGATGGCAAGCAGGGCTGGGATCATCGGTGTCTCCTTGTCTCGCGCCAGATTGTGCCGCATCGCGGGCAGGGAAAACCCCTGTCGCGCGCGATGCAGTTTCATCCCGGCCCGAACCGTCTCCCGCCGGGCGGGGCTCCCGGTATGCGATCTGCGCGGAACCCGAGTGCCCGGGCGGCAGGCTCCTGCGGGGCGAGGGGCCCATATGGAGCTGTTCCTCCCGGCCAGCTTCCCGCCAAGGGGCAACATCTTGGGGATAACCGCCAGAGCACCCGCCACCCTTGGGGTCCGCCGGTTGACTCGGACGCTCCGCCCGCCGACGATACGGCCCCTTGCAAGGAGATTCCCGTGCGGTTCACCCGCCTGCGCCTGAACGGCTTCAAGAGCTTCGTCGATCCGACGGAACTCGTGATCCATGACGGCCTCACCGGCGTCGTGGGGCCGAACGGCTGCGGCAAGTCGAACCTGCTGGAGGCGCTGCGCTGGGTGATGGGCGAGAACCGCCCCACCGCCATGCGCGGCGGCGGGATGGAGGACGTGATCTTCGCCGGCACCGCCACCCGCCCGGCCCGGCATTTCGCCGAGGTGGCGCTGATCCTCGACAATGCCGAACGGCTGGCGCCCTCGGGCTTCAACGACGCCGATACGCTGGAGATCGTGCGGCGGATCACCAAGGACGCCGGCTCCGCCTACAAGGCCAATGGCAAGGACGTGCGGGCGCGCGACGTGCAGATGCTGTTCGCCGACGCCTCGACCGGGGCGCAGAGCCCGGCTTTGGTGCGGCAAGGGCAGATTTCGGAACTCATCAACGCCAAGCCCAAGGCAAGACGGCGGATTCTGGAAGAGGCGGCGGGGATTTCCGGCCTCTACCAGCGGCGGCACGAGGCGGAGCTGCGGCTGAACGCCACCGAACAGAACCTCGCCCGTGTCGATGACGTGCTGGAGCAACTGGCCGGGCAACTCGCCTCGCTGGCCCGGCAGGTGCGGCAGGCGCAGCGTTACCGCGAGATCGGCGAGGAGCTGCGGCGGGCCGAGGGGATGCTGCTCTATCGCCGCTGGCGCGAGGCGGATGACGCACGGGCCGAGGCCGAGGTGGCATTGCGCGAACGCCTGCTGGCGGCGGCCGCCGCCGAGAAGGCGGCGCGCGAGGCGGTGAAGGCGCGCGAGGCGGCGGAGGACGCGCTGCCGCCCCGGCGCGAGGAAGAGGCCATCGCGGGCGCGGTGCTGCAACGGCTGGTGGTGCAGCGCGACGCGCTGAACGATCAGGAGGCGCGGGCCCGGCAGGTGATCGAGACGCTGCATGGCCGCATCGCCCAGCTTGCCCGCGACATCGAGCGCGAGGCGGGGCTGAACCGCGACGCGGGCGAGACCATCGCCCGGCTGGACTGGGAACAGGCGCAGCTTCTCAAGGCGCATGACGGCCATGAAGACCGGCTGGCCGAGGCGGTGGAGGCCGCACGCGAGGCCGCGGTGCTGCTTTCGGAGCGCGAGGCGCAGATGGCCGAGCGGACCGAGGATGCCGCCCGCCTCGCCGCCCGCCATCAGTCGGCGCAACGCCTGCTGGCCGAGACCCGCGCCGCGCTGACCCGCGCCGAGGCCGAGGCGACCCGCGCGGCGGAAACCGTCGAAACGGCGTCGGGCGCGCTCGATGCGGCGGTGGAGGCGCAGGAGGCGGCGACCGAGGCGCAGGAGGAGGCGGTGGCGCAGGCCGAGGCCGCCGAGGACATGCTGGCGCAGGCCGAGGAGGCCCGCGCCGAAGTGCAGGGGCGCGAGGCCGAGGCCCGCGCGGCGCGGTCTTCGGCGGAAGGCGAGGCCAATGCGCTGCGCGCCGAGGTGGCGGCGCTGGCCCGGCTGGTGGAGCGCGAGGCGAAGGCGGGCGAGCAATTGCTCGACCGGGTTCGGGTGACGCCCGGATACGAGGCGGCGCTGGGCGCGGCGCTGGCCGACGACCTGCGCGCGCCGGAACTGGCGGAAGGCGCGCGCTCCGGCTGGGCGCTGCTGCCGCCCTATGCGGCGGAGCAGCCCTTGCCCGAGGGCGCGGAGCCGCTTTCCGCCCATGTCGAGGTGCCGGAGGTGCTGCGCCGGCGCATCGGCCAGATCGGGCTTGTTCTGCCGGAACAGGCGGAGGCTCTGCAACCGCTGCTGAAGCCGGGGCAGCGGCTGGTGAGCATGGCCGGCGATCTCTGGCGCTGGGACGGCTTCCGTTCCGGGGCAGAGGATGCACCCTCCGCCGCCGCGCTGCGGCTCAGGCAGTTGAACCGGCTGGTGCAGTTGAAGCGCGATCTGGAAGAGGTCGCCGCGCGGGCCGAAGGGGCGCGGCAGGCGCATGAGGCCTTGCAGGCGCGGCTTGCCGATCTGGCCCGCGCCGACCAGATGGCGCGCGAGGCCCGCCGCGCCGCCGAGGCGCGGGTGGCCGAGGCGCTGCGCGCGCAGGCCCGCGCCGAGGCCGACCGTTCGCTGGCCGCTGGACGGCTGGAATCGGCGCGTCTCGCCGTCACCCGGTTCGAGGACGAGGCGATGGCGGCCCGCGCCCGGCTGGCCGAGGCCGAGGCGGGGGCGGAGGATCTGCCCGATCTCGACACCATGCGCAGCGAGGTCGAGGCGCTGCGCATGGCGGTGGAGGCGG
>JBDHSR010000132.1:0-8314 GCA_039808305.1 Gemmobacter sp.
CGGCCGCGCCCGCCCGCGCGGCGGAGAAATCGCGCTTCGGCATCGGCTCGCTCATCAACCGCATGGCCGGCCACGCGGCCGAGCCCGCGGCCGAACGCCCCGCGCCGCGCCAGCAGCCGCAGGTCACCGCCTATGACGACGAGCCGGAGCTTTCGGCCGATCAGGAGCGGATCGAGATCCCGGCTTTCCTGCGCCGCCAGGCCAATTGACCCGACGGAAAACGGTAACATTTTTCCAACGAAAGGCCCGGGAGACCGGGCCTTTTTCCTTTCTTACACAAGGGGTTGTGCCGGGTCTGGCGGATTGTCGCAACACAATGGGCCCTGTGTTACAACCCGTCACAAAGAGTGAGTTGTGGTCCGCCACCCCCCGAATTACCTAAACTCCGCGGTAAATGGCCATCCGGCCGGAACCCGCGCACTGGGTATGAACCGGGGTTACGAACGTGCAGAACACCTTGAAATCCGCCGTGGTCTTCGAAGGGCTGGGCCTGCATTCGGGGCAACCCGTGCGCATGACCGTCCGTCCGGCTGCCGCCGATACGGGGATCCGCTTCCGCCGCACCGACATCGTCTCGGGCGATGCCGTCATCCCGGCGCGCTGGGACGCGGTGGTGCCGTCGAAGCTCTGCACGCTGGTCGCCAATGCCTCGGGCGCCACGGTGTCCACCATCGAACATATCATGGCCGCGCTGGCCGGCTGCGCCATCCATAACGCGGAAATCGAGATCGACGGGCCGGAAGTGCCGATCCTCGACGGCTCCGCCGTGCCCTTCGTCGAGCGGTTCATCGAGGCCGGGCTGGTGGAACAGGCCGCCCCGGTGCGCGCCATCCGCGTGCTGAAACCCGTCGAGGTGCGCGAGGGCGAGGCGGTGGCGCGGCTCACCCCCTCCGACATGCTGGAGATCGACTTCCGCATCGACTTCACCGAGGCCGCCATCGGCCATCAGGAGAAGCGGCTGAACATGGCCAACGGCGCCTTCGTGCGCGAGCTTTGCGACAGCCGCACCTTCTGCCTGCAATCCGATGTCGACCGGATGCGCGCCAATGGCCTGGCCCTCGGCGGCACGCTGGAAAACGCCGTGGTGTTCGAGGGCGGCCGGGTGCTGTCGCCCGGCGGGCTGCGCCATGCCGACGAGCCGGTGCGCCACAAGATGCTCGACGCGCTCGGCGACCTGTCGCTGGCGGGCGGGCCGATTCTCGGCCGCTATACCGGCATCCGCGCCGGCCATGCGCTGACCAACCGGCTGTTGCGGGCGCTGTTCGCCGATCCGCGCGCCTGGACCTATGTGGATTGCGGCACGGTGACCGGCTGCAAGCTGCCGGGCATGGGCGTCCATGCCGGCGACCTGCCGCTGCATGCCTGACCGCCCGCGCGCCTCACGGCCCGTCACATCGGGATGAAAGGCGTTTTGCGCAGGCAAAATTTCTGTGCTAGGACAAGGCGAACAGCCTTGGCGGGCTTCCGCGCCGGGGCCATGCCGTGCGGGATTTCCTTCCCCCAGGGCGCCGGAAGTGACGAGGCGAACGTGCGAAAGACGACAGGCGGTAAACCGGGCGGGGCCATTCTGGGCGGGCTGGTCCTGATGGCGGTGCTCGCGGGCTGCGGCGGTGGCGGCGGCGCGCGCGGCAAGGAAGTTCCGCTGGAGACGCTCAGCGCCGAGCAGATCTTCGAGCGTGGCGAGATCACGCTGGAAAAGGACCGCAAGCCGAAGGACGCGATCCGCTACTTCACCGAGGTGGAGCGGCTTTACCCCTATTCCGACTGGGCGCGGCGCGGCCTCATCATGCAGGCCTATACCCATCACCAGAACCGCGATTACGAGGAGGCGCGGCAGGCGGCGCAGCGCTTCCTCGACTTCTATCCGGGCGACGAGGATGCGGCCTATGCCAAATACCTGCTGGCGCTGTCCTATTACGACCAGATCGACGAGGTGGGCCGCGACCAGGGCCTGACCTTCCAGGCGCTGCAAGCCCTGCGCGAGGTGATCGAGGAATATCCCGACAGCGAATATGCCCGCTCGGCCATCCTGAAATTCGACCTCGCCTTCGACCATCTGGCGGCGAAGGAGATGGAGATCGGCCGCTTCTACCTGAAGAAGCGGCATTACACGGCGGCGATCAACCGCTTCCGCGTGGTGGTGCAGGACTTCCAGACCACCACCCATACCGCCGAGGCGCTGCACCGGCTGGTCGAGGCCTATCTGGCGCTCGGCCTCAACGACGAGGCGCAGACGGCGGGGGCGATCCTCGGCCACAACTACCAGTCGAGCCCGTTCTATCAGGACAGCTACAAGCTGCTGACCGCGCGGGGGCTGGAGCCGAAGGCCAAGGGCGACAGCTGGCTGGCGCGGATCTATCGCCAGATGATCAAGGGCGAATGGCTGTAAGGGGAGGGCGGGCCTGCCCCCTTTCCCGGGCCGGCCGTCCGAGGGTCTGACGATGCTCCGCGCGCTCGACATCCGCGACATGCTCATCATCGACCGGCTCTCGCTGGCCTTCCAGCCGGGGCTGAACGTGCTGACCGGCGAGACCGGGGCGGGCAAGTCGATCCTGCTCGACAGTCTGGGTTTCGTGCTGGGCTGGCGCGGGCGGGCCGAGCTGGTGCGCGCCGGCGCCGAGAAGGGCGAGGTGGTGGCGGAGTTCGATCTGCCCGCCGGCCATGCGGCGCGCGCGGTGCTGGAGGAATACGGCATCGAGGCCGAGGACGCGCTGATCCTGCGCCGGGTCAACCATGCCGATGGCCGCAAGACGGCCTGGGTGAACGACCGCCGCGTCTCGGGCGAGGTGCTGCGGGCGCTGTCGGACACGCTGGTGGAGCTGCATGGCCAGCATGACGACCGGGGCCTGCTGAACCCGCGCGGCCATCGCCAGATGCTCGACGCCTTCGCGGGCCTCGATCTGGCGGCGGCGCGGGCGGCCTGGGGCGCGCTGGGGGCTGCGCGCAAGGCGCTGGCCGAGGCCGAGGCGGCGCTTCAGGCGGTGCGCGCGGAGGAGGAGTTCCTGCGTCATGCGGTGGCCGAGCTCGACAAGCTCGACCCGCAGCCGGGCGAGGAGGCCACGCTCGACGCCCGCCGCCGCGCCATGCAGGCCAGCGAGAAGATCCGCGCCGATGTCGCCCGCGCCCATGGCGCCTTGGGCGAACAGGGGGCGGAGGCGCTGCTGCTGGAGGCGCTGCGCCGGCTGGAAGGCGCCGCCGATCACGCGGGCGGCGCGCTGGAGGCGCCGATCGGCGCGCTCAATCGCGCGCTGATGGAACTGGGCGAGGCGCAGTCGGGCGTCGAATCCTGCCTCGACGCGCTGGATTTCAACCCGTCGGAACTTGAGGCGATGGAGGAGCGGCTCTTCGCCATCCGGGCGCTGGCCCGCAAGCATGGCGTGCTGCCCGACGATCTGGGCGGCTTCGCCGACGCCCTGCGCGGCCGGCTGGCGGCGCTGGATGGCGGCGAGCGGCATCTGGCCGAATTGCGCCGGGCGGTGAACGCGGCCGAGGACAGCTATGAGGCCGAGGCCGCGCGGCTGACCGAAGCGCGGCGCGCGGCGGCGGGGCGGCTCGACGCGGCGATGGCGGCGGAACTGGCGCCCCTGAAGATGGAGCGCGCCAGTTTCGAGACGCAGGTGAGCGAAGGCGAGCCGGGGCCGGAGGGGCGCGACGCCGTGGCCTTCACCGTCGCCACCAATCCGGGGGCGCCGGCCGGGCCGCTGAACCGCATCGCCTCGGGCGGCGAGCTCAGCCGTTTCCTGCTGGCGCTGAAGGTCTGCCTCACCGGCGATACGCCCGGCATCACGCTGATCTTCGACGAGATCGACCGGGGCGTCGGCGGCGCCACCGCCGATGCGGTGGGGCGCAGGCTCAAGGCGCTGGCCGAGGCGGCGCAGGTGCTGGTCGTCACCCACAGCCCGCAGGTGGCCGCCCTCGGCGCGCATCACTGGCGGGTGGAGAAGCGGGTGGCGGAAGGGATGACCACCTCCACCGTCACCCCGCTCGATCCCGGCGCGCGGGTCGAGGAGATCGGCCGGATGCTGGCGGGCGACACCATCTCCGACGCCGCGCGGGATGCCGCGCGGGCGCTGCTGGCGGGGTAGGGCGGCCTCCTCGCGCCCTTTCCGGGGGGCTCAGGGCCGGTTCGCCCCCGGCGGCACCGTCTTGCCGGGATTGAGGATGCCGTTGGGATCGAGCGCCGCCTTGATCGCCCCCATCACCGCCCAGCCGGCGCCGTGCTGCGCCTCCATGTAGCCGAGCTTGCCCATGCCGACGCCATGTTCGCCGGTGACCGTGCCGCCCAGCCGCAGCGCGCGTTCCGCCATGCGATGCGCCAGCGCCTTGGCGATGGCGCGTTCCTCGGCGCTTTCCGGGTCGATCAGCAGGCTGGAATGGAAATTGCCATCCCCGACATGGCCGAGGATCGGGCCGGGGATGCCGCTCGCCGCGATGTCGGCCCGCGTCTCCTCCACCGCCTCGGCCAGCCGCGAGATCGGCACGCAGACATCGGTGACCACCGCCGTCGCGCCGGGGCGCGAGGCGAGGCAGGCCGGATAGGCGGCGTGGCGCATCTTCCACAAGGCGGTGCGGTCCTCGGGCCGGTCGGCCCAGCGGAAGGCGCTGCAGCCGTGGCCGGCCGCGATCTCGCCGAAGCGGGCGGCCTGTTCCGCCACGCCGGCGGGGCTGCCGTGGAACTCGACCAGCAGATGCGGCTGCGCCGGCAGGTCGAAGCCGGCATGGGCGTTGCAGGCCAGCACCGAGCCGGTATCCAGAAACTCGATCCGCGCCATGGGGATGCCGCTCTGGATGGTCTCGATCACGCAATCCACCGCGCCGCCCATGTCGGGAAAGGCGCAGGTCGCCGCCGAGATCGCCTCGGGCTGGCCATGGAGCCGCAGCGTGAGTTCGGTGATCAGCGCCAGCGTGCCCTCCGATCCGACGAGCAGCGCCGTCAGGTCGTAGCCCGCGCTGGATTTCGGCGCCTCGGTGCCGGTGCGGATCACCGTGCCGTCGGCCAGAACCGCCTCCAGCGCCAGCACGGCGCTGCGCATGGTGCCGTAGCGCACGGCGGTGGTGCCCGAGGCGCGGGTGGCGGCCATGCCGCCCAGCGTGGCATTGGCGCCGGGATCGACCGGGAAGAACAGCCCGGTGGCGCGCAGCTCCACATTCAGCTCCTCGCGGGTGAGGCCGGGCTGGATGCGCACCAGCATGTCCTCCGGCCGGACCTCCAGCACCCGGTTCATCCGGCTGAAATCCACCGTCACCCCGCCGCGCAGGGCCAGCGCGTGCCCCTCCAGCGAGGTGCCGGCGCCCCAGCCGGTCACCGGCACCCGATGCGCGTTGCACAAGGCCAGCAGCGCCGAAACCTCGGCGGTGGTTTCGGGAAAGGCCACCGCGTCGGGCGGCCCGGCGGTGATGTGGGATTCGCTCTGGGCATGGGCGGCGCGGATCGCGCCGGCGCGGCTGTAGCGGTCGCCCAGAAGGGCGGAGAGGGCGTGATGCAGGTCTTCCATGCGGCGCAGCTTACGCCCGGCGGCGGCGTTGCGGAAGGCTCAGCCTTGCGCCACCCGCGCGATTTCCACCGCCAGATCGCCATAGCCGGTGAAGCGCCGCTCATAGGCGAGGCCCAGCCGGGCCGCCGCGTCGCGCGCCTTGGCGTCCAGCGCCGGATCGTCGGTCTGCGCCTGATAGACCAGCTTGGAGTAATTGCCGAACATCATCTGGATCAGCTCGGGATGCTTGTCGAATCCCATCGGCCGCCAGACGAAGGCGTCGAATTGCCGGGTCAGGAAATCGGTGAGGTAGAAGGCGGTGATCTCGTCGTCCACGATCTCGGCGAAGCGGGCATTGCCTTCGAAAAACGAATAGCAATGCGGGCCTTGCAGCATCTCGACGCCCAGTTCCTTGCACTTTTCCTGCAAAAGCCCACCGGTGCCGCAATCGGCGTAGAGGATGAAGATCTTCTGGTAGCCCTCCGCCTCGCCCACCGCCGTGGCCACCGCGTCGGGGATGCGGTCGGGGCGCAGATGCAGGTTGGCGGGCAGGCACTGCAGGTCGAGATGGTCCCAGCCGCCCATGCGCTTCACCGCCAGAACCTCATGCGCCAGCGCGCCGCAGGCGATGAGCAGGATGCGGCCCCGCGCCTCGGGCGGCAGCCCGGCTTCGGTCAGGGTGATGTCGTCGGGGGGGATCATGCCAGCCTCGCCAGAAGCGCTGCGCCGAGCGCGGCCAGCGCCGCGAGGCCGAGGGGCAGGCCCGCGCCATGCAGCGCGGCGAGGGTCAGGCCGGCGGCGCCGATCACGCCGGTCAGCAGCAGGGCGAAAACCTTGGGCGGCATCCGAACCTCCATCGTTCCACGGGGAATCTGGGTATCCTGGGCCGAAAAGAAAAGCCCCGGACCGGCCGGGGCTCAGGGAGCAATCCTCGCGCCGGTCAGGCGTGCAGCTGGTTGTGCTTGCGGGCGACCAGCGATTTCGCGGTCTCCACCGCCACGGCGGCGTCGCGGCAATAGGCGTCGGCGCCGATCGCGCGGCCGAATTCCTCGTTCAGCGGCGCGCCGCCGACCAGCACGATGAACTCCTCGCGCATGCCCTTTTCCTTCAGCGTGTCGATCACGACCTTCATGTAGGGCATGGTCGTGGTCAGCAGCGCCGACATGCCGAGGATGTCGGGCTTCTCGTTCTCCAGCGCTTCCAGATATTTCTCGACGGCGTTGTTGATGCCGAGGTCGACCACCTCGAACCCGGCGCCTTCCATCATCATGCCGACGAGGTTCTTGCCGATGTCGTGGATGTCGCCCTTCACGGTGCCGATCACCATCTTGCCCATGCGCGGCGCGCCGGTCTCGGCCAGCAGCGGCTTCAGGATCGCCATGCCCGCCTTCATGGCGTTGGCGGCCAGCAGCACTTCCGGCACGAACAGGATGCCGTCGCGGAAGTCGGCGCCGACGATGGTCATGCCGGCGACCAGCGCCTTGGTCAGCACGTCGTAGGGGGTCCAGCCGCGGTCGAGCAGGATGCGCACACCCTCCTCGATCTCGTCCTTCAGACCGTCATAGAGATCGTCGTGCATTTGCAGCACGAGTTCCTCGTCGTTCAGTTCGGAGAGGATGATGTCGTCTTCGTCGGCCATCTGAGGGCTCCTGCGGCAAAAGCTTTCCGTTTCAATGCGCCCGAAGCGGGGTGGGGACTTTGCAGCCAGCGACACGGCATTGCGCAAAGGCGACAGGGGTGACGAAAGCGACGCTTCGGCTTGCCATTTGTTCCCGTTATGTTCATGATTGGCCATGAGCGAACAGGACAAGACGATCCGGCCGGAGCTGCGGCGGCCGGCGCGCGGCGCGCTGGCCAACGAGAGCGGGCGCTACGAGACCGAGCGCCGCGTCGCGGTGGATGACGGCTGGGACATGGCGGAGGACGAGCGGCTTCTGCGGACCGAGGTGCGGCTGGAGCGGCCGCGCAGCGCGCTGAGCTGGAATCGCTCGCCCGATCTGCCTTTCGACCGCTCGGTCAATCCCTATCGCGGCTGCGAGCATGGTTGCGTCTATTGCTTCGCCCGGCCGACGCATGCGTATCTGAACCTCTCGCCCGGTCTCGATTTCGAGACACGGCTGATCGCGCGGCCGGGCATCGGCCGGGTGCTGGAGCGCGAGATCGGGCGGAAGGGCTATATGGTGGCCCCCATCGCCATCGGCACCAATACCGACCCCTATCAGCCGGTGGAGCGGCGGCTGTGCGTCATGCGCGAAGTGCTGGAGGTGCTGGCCGAATGGCGGCACCCGGTGGCGGTCACCACCAAGGGCGCGCTGGTGGAGCGCGACCTCGACCTGCTGGCGCCGATGGCGGCGGCGGGGCTGGCGCGGGTCGGCGTCTCGGTCACCACGCTGGATGCGGCGCTGGGCCGCAGCATGGAGCCGCGCGCGGCGGCCCCGGCCCGGCGGCTGGAGACGATCCGGCGGCTCAGCGCGGCGGGGGTGCCGGTGCGGGTGATGGTGGCGCCGGTGATCCCCGGCCTCACCGATCACGAGCTGGAGGCGATCCTGGCGCAGGCGAGGGCGGCGGGGGCGGTGGCGGCGAGCTGGATCATGCTGCGCCTGCCGCTGGAGGTGGCGCCGCTGATGCGCGACTGGCTGGCGGAGCAGCAGCCGGGCCGCGCCGCCAAGGTGATGGCGCGTATCCGCGAGGTGCGGGGCGGGCGGGATTACGACCCGCAATGGGGCAAGCGGATGCGCGGCGAGGGGCCCTGGGCCGAGCTGATCGCGCAACGCTTCGCCAAGGCCGTGGCACGGCTGGGCCTGAGCGTGCCGCAACCGCCGCTGCGCTGCGACCTGTTC
>JBDHSR010000133.1:0-8241 GCA_039808305.1 Gemmobacter sp.
CGGCGGCCCTTCACGAACTCGCCCTCGTAGACATCGCCATTGGCATAGCGCGCGACGCCCTTGCCCGACATCTCGCCGGCCTTCCAGTCGCCTTCGTAGCTGAAGCCGTCGGCCATCACGATCTTGCCCATGCCCTCGCGGGTGCCGCCCACGAAATCGCCGGTATAGGTGGAGCCGTCGGGATAGCGCGCCTCGCCCTTGCCGGTGCGCTTGCCCTCCTGCCAGTCGCCCTCGTAGCGGTAGCCGTCGGGCCGGTTCAGCACGCCCTTCCCATGCGCCACGCCGCCGGCGAAGGCGCCCTCGTAGACCGCGCCGTCCTTGTAGGTGGATTTGCCCTGGCCGCCGATCTCGCCCTTGATCCAGTCGCCCTCATAGCCGCTGCCGTCGGGATAGGTGATCCTGCCCTTGCCCTCCGGCTGGTCGGCCTTGAAGGCGCCCTCGTAGACCGAGCCGTCGGCATAGGTCATCTTCCCCATGCCCTCCATCCGGCCGGCCAGCCAGTCGCCGTCGTAGCTGTAGCCGTCCTTCGCGCGGAACACGCCCTTGCCGTCGCGCTGGTCGGCCTTGAAGCCGCCCTCGTAGACCGAGCCGTCCTTGTAGGTCATCTTGCCGCGGCCCTGCCGCTGGCCCTCGACGAAGGCGCCCTCGTAGACCGCGCCATTGGCCTGGGTGAGCTTGCCGAGGCCGTTGATCTGGCCCTTCGCCCAGTCGCCCTCGTAGACCAGCCCGTCCGGCATGGTGAGCTTGCCCTTGCCGTCGCGGCTGCCGGCCTTCATGCCGCCCTCGTAGACGGTGCCGTCGGGATAGCTGAGCTTGCCGGTGCCTTCCTTCAGCCCCTTGACCCAGCCGCCCTCGTAGACCGCGCCGCCGGGCGAGGTGAGCTTGCCCCGGCCCTCATGCGCCGCGTCGACGAAGGCGCCCTCGTAGACCGATCCGTCGGCATAGCGCGCGACGCCGCTGCCGGTGATCTGGCCATCCGCCCAGTCGCCCTCGTAGCTGCCGCCGTCGGCATAGGTGATCTTGCCCTTGCCGAAGGGCTTGCCGCCGAGGAAATCGCCCTCGTAGACCGAGCCGTTGGGATAGCGCGCGACGCCGCGCCCGCGCATCTCGCCCTCGACCCATTCGCCGGTATATTCGAAGCCGTTGGTCAGCTTGTAGGTGCCGGTGCCGTGCTGCTTGCCGTTCAGGAACTGGCCCTCGTAGACCGATCCGTCTTCATACTGCTTCACCAGCACGTCGCTGGCGGATTGCTGGGCCAATGCCGGGCCGGCCGCCAGAACCAGAACCATTCCCGCCGTTCCGATCGCCTGTCCGATCCGCTGCCGCATGGATGCCTCCGCTTCCTCTGTTCCGCCTTTTCCTTGGCGGCCAGTCTGCTAGAAAGCAAGACAAATCCACGGGACACCGCGCCCGGAGCCCTTCGGAGAGCGCCATGGCCGACCGTTTCCGCCTCACCCTCGCCCAGTTGAACCCGACCGTGGGGGCCATCGCGGCCAATGCGCAACTGGCCCGCGACGCCTGGGCGGAGGCGAAGGCGGCGGGCGCCGACATGCTGGCGCTGACCGAGATGTTCATCACCGGCTACCAGACCCAGGACCTGATCCTGAAGCCGGTCTTCCTGGCCGAGGCCGAGGCCGCGCTGGAGCGGCTGGCGGCGGAGTGCGCCGACGGCCCGGCGCTGGGGATCGGCGGCCCGGCGCGGATCGGCGGCCGGCTGCACAATGCGTATTGGGTGATGCAGGGCGGCAAGGTGGTGGCCAAGGTGCTCAAGCACCACCTGCCCAATACGGATGTGTTCGACGAGAAGCGGGTGTTCTCGCCCGCCGATGTCTCCGGCCCCTACCGGATCGGGCCGCTGCGCATCGGCACCCCGATCTGCGAGGACGCCTGGCATCCCGACGTGGCCGAGACGCTGGCCGAGACCGGGGCCGAGATCCTGCTGGTTCCCAACGGCTCGCCCTATCATCGCGGCAAGCCGGATTTGCGGCTGAACCTGATGGTGGCGCGGGTGGTGGAGACCGGGCTGCCGCTGGTCTATCTCAACATGGTCGGCGGGCAGGACGATCAGGTGTTCGACGGCTCGTCGATGGTGCTGAACCCCGGCGGGGAGCTCGCGGTGCAGATGCCGCAATTCGACACCTGCGTCACCCATGTCGATTTCGTGAAGGGCGCCGAGGGCTGGCGGGCCGAGCCGGGCCTGACGGTGGAGATCCCGAAGGTCTGGGAGGCCGATTACCGCGCCTGCGTCATGGGCCTTGCCGATTACATGGCCAAGACCGGCTTTTCCAAGGCGGTGCTCGGCCTCTCGGGCGGGGTGGATTCCGCGCTGGTCGCCGCCATCGCCGCCGACGCGCTGGGGCCGGAGAATGTGCGCTGCGTCATGCTGCCCTCGCCCTATACCTCGGCGCATTCGCTGGAGGACGCCGCCGCCTGCGCCGCCGCCCTCGGCTGCCGGCTCGACACCGTGCCGATCTCCGGCGCGCAGGGCGCGGTGGGCGAGGCGCTTTCCGGCCTCTTCGCCGGCACCGAGCCGGGCGTCACCGAGGAGAACATCCAGAGCCGGCTGCGCGGCGTGATGCTGATGGCGATCTCCAACAAGTTCGGCGAGATGCTGCTGACCACCGGCAACAAGTCCGAGGTGGCGGTGGGCTATTGCACGATCTACGGCGACATGAACGGCGGCTACAACCCGCTGAAGGACATGTACAAGACGCGGGTGTTCGAGACCTGCCGCTGGCGCAACGCCCATCACCGGCCCTGGATGCGCGGCCCCGCCGGCATGGTGATCCCCGAACGCATCATCGCCAAGCCGCCCTCGGCCGAGCTGCGCCCCGACCAGACCGACCAGGACAGCCTGCCGCCCTACGAGGTGCTGGACGCCATCCTCGACGGGCTGGTCGACCGCGAGCTTTCGGTGGCCGATCTGGTGGCGCAGGGCTTCGAGCGCGCCACGGTGAAACGGGTGGAACACCTGCTCTATATCAGCGAATACAAACGCTTCCAGTCCGCCCCCGGCACCCGGCTCACCCCGAAGGCGTTCTGGCTCGACCGCCGCTATCCGATCGCCATGCGCTTCCGCGATCCGGGCTGAGGCGCGTCATGTCGCGCCTGCCCGGAGCCCCCGCATGACCGCCTTCGCCCTCTACGCCGCCGCCGCCCTGGCCGAGATCGCCGGCTGTTTCGCGGTCTGGATGTGGTGGCGCGCCGGCGCCTCGGCGCTCTGGCTGCTGCCGGGCGGGCTGGCGCTCGCCGCCTTCGCCTTCCTGCTCGCGCTGACCCCGCCCGAGGCCGCCGGCCGCAGCTTCGCCGCCTATGGCGGGATCTACATCGCCGCCAGCCTGCTCTGGCTCTGGTTCGCCGAGGGCCTGCGCCCCGACCGCTTCGACCTCGCCGGCGCCGCCCTCGCCCTGGCCGGCACCGCCGTGATCCTCTTCGCGCCGCGCGGCTGATCCCGAAAGGCCCGGCGGACGCGCCGCGCGGCCTTTTCCATCGGGCGCAGGGGGCGCTCGCGCCCCCTCTTGAGCCTGCGGCTCAATTCACCCCCTGAGGATATTTGGGCCAGAATGAAACACCTTTCGCATTCATTCTGGTGAAAATATCCACGGGGGGCTTCCCGCAGGGAAGCATTGGGGGCAGTCAGCCCCCATCGCCCCGGCTGGTTCCGGGCGCCGCCCTCAGGGCGCGGGCATCAGGACCCTGCGCAGGAACTCCGCCGCGACCCCGGCGGTGCGGGCATCGAACCAGTGCCCGAGGCCGGTCCAGAGATGCAGGTCGACCGGGCGCCCCCGCGCCGCCCAGTGGCGGGCGGCGGCGATGGCGTCGCGGGCGGGGATCACCGGGTCGTCCAGTCCGTGCGACAGCATGACCGGCGGGCCGTCGGCCGCGACGGGGCCGGTCCGCACCAGCCGGCCCGACAGCGCGGCGAGTCCCGCGACCCGCCGCCGGCCGGTCATCACCGCGTCGACCGCCATGCTCGCGCCCTGCGAGAAGCCGACCAGCGCGACCCGTTCCGGCCGCCCGGCGAAGCCATGCGCGGCGATGCAGGCGTCGAGCGTGGCGTCGAAGCCGGCGCGGGCGGCGCGCAGCCGGGCGGCGCGGTTGCGCGGCGAGATGCCGCTCAGGCTGAACCACTGGCGGGTGGCGGGATCCCAGTCGCAGGGTTCCGGCGCGTCGGGGCAGGCGAAGCCGGTGCCGGGCAGCCGGCCGGCGAGCAGGCCGGTCAGCTCGTGCAGATGGGCGCCGCGCGCGCCGACGCCATGCAGCACGATCACCAGCCTCTCGCTCATCCGGGCTCTCCAAATCTCCTGTGCGGTCCCGCACAGCCGGTTCGCGGTCCTGCCGAATGGCGCGCGGCCCGGAACGGACCTATGTTCGACGGACCAGACACGCAGTCATTTCCGGCAAGGAGACCCATATCATGCCCGCCGTCAAGCTCGCCGTCATCTTCTACTCGACCTATTCCACCAACCTCCGGATGGCGCGGATCGCCGCCGAGGCCGCGCGCGCCGCCGGGGCCGAGGTCCGCCTGCTGCGGGTCGCCGAAACCGCGCCCGAGGCGGCGGTGAACAGCCAGGACGGCTGGAAGGCCACCATGGAGGCGGTGAAGGACATCCCGGTCGCCACGCCGGCGGACATGGAATGGGCCGATGCCTGGCTGTTCTCGACGCCGACCCGCTTCGGGCAGGCCGCCTCGCAGATGCGCGCCTTCATCGACACGCTGGGCGGGGTGTGGTCGCAGGGCAAGCTGGCCGGCAAGGCGGTCTCGGCCATGACCTCGGCGCAGAACCCGCATGGCGGGCAGGAGGCCACCACGCTGGGCCTCTACACCACCTTCCTGCATTGGGGCGCGATCATCGTGGCGCCGGGCTTCACCGACCCGTCGATCTTCGCGGCCGGCGGCAATCCCTATGGCTACAGCCACACCCAGGGCAAGGAATTCGGCGAGGCCGAGACCGCCGCCATCTCGCATCAGGCGCGGCGCCTGGTGGAGATCGCGGGCAAGCTCGCGCGCTGAGGCGCCGACCTCACGCGTCGAGCTGGAACTGGTAGGTCGCGGGCACCATGCGGAAACCCTCGCCCGCGGCCTCCAGGAAGCCGAGCGCCGGGAAGGGCATGTGATAGCCGATGAAGGGCAGCCGTTCCGCCGCGATCATGCCCAGGAGGCTGCGGCGGGTGGCGGCGGCCTGCGCCTTGTCCGCGTCGAAGCGCACCTCCCAGTCGGGGCGTTGCAGCGAGAAGACGTAGTGGTTCGCGGTGTCGGCGGTCAGGATCAGCGCCTGCCCCCCGCTCTCCAGCCGCCAGGCCATATGGCCGGGCGTATGGCCGAAAGCCTCGATCGCGGTCAGGCCGGGCAGGGCGCTGTCGCCGCCCTTCACCATCGCCATCTTCTCGGCCAGGGGGCGGACCTTGCTGTCGAAGCCCTCGTTGCCGGCGCCGGCCCAATGGTCGTATTCCACCGCGCCGGCGACATAGCGGGCGTTCGGGAAGGTCGGGCCGTCGCCCATGAGGCCGCCGATATGATCGCCGTGCATATGGGTCAGCACCACCAGATCGATCTGCCCGGGGTCGTAGCCGGCGGCGGCCAGCGCGGCGGCGATGCCCTCGGGGGCGAGGCCGGTGTCGAACAGCACCAGCTCCGCCCCGGTATTCACCAGGACCGGGGTGAAGGAATTGCGGATCCGGTCGGCGGGGATGAAGTTGCGCTCGGCCAGCGCCGCGAAGTCCTCGGGCGCGGCGTTCAGGCCGAAGGTCTCCTGCGGCTTGTCGGTGGTGCGGGCGCCGGCGAGCAGCGGCACCACCTCGAAGGCGCCGAGGCGGAAGCGCTGGAAGCCGGGCAGGGCGGGGCCGAGCGGATCGGCCGCCGCCCGCACGGGAGGGGGCAGCGCCGCGGCGGCGGGCAGCGCGGCGAGACCGGCCAGCAAGGCGCGGCGGCGCGGGAGTTCCGGCGTGTTCATCGGGGTTCCTCCGGTCGGACAGGGGCGAAAAGACGACAACAGGATGCAACGCGGCAACGCGCCGGGCGGTTCCCGGTTCCATGTGGGCCCGATCCTCCGCCGGAGGGCGGCCTCACTCCCACCAGGGATCGACCGCCGCGATCTCCTCGTCGCTCCAGCCGAAATGGTGGGCGAGCTCGTGCACCACGACATGCGTCACCAGCTCGCCCAGCGAGACATCGCCGCGATCCAGCCATTCGTCGAGGATCGGCCGGCGGAACAGCCAGATCACGTCCGGCCCGAGCGGCTGGTCCATCACCGATTTCTGCGTCAGCGGGATGCCGTCGTAAAGCCCGGTCAGCTCGAACGGATCGTCGATCCCCATCTCGTCGAGGATCTCCTTCGGCGGAAAATCCTCGATCCGCAGGCGTATCCCGGTGGCCGCCTGCCGCCAGGGCTCCGGCAGGGTGCTGACCGCCTCATGGGCGAGCCGCTCGATCAGGGCGAGGTCGGGGGCGATGGTGCTGGCGCGGGCATGGGTCATGGCCGCAGGATAGCCGCTTCCCCGCCGCGCCGGGAAGGGGAGAAAGCCGCCTCGCGCAGTGACGCCCTGGCCTCTCCCACCGCTTCGAATGCGCCCCGTTCATCGTCCCTCGTGTCGGGTCCTGCCTTGCTCCTTGCCAAATACTCCCGCCGGAGGCGCGCCCGAGGCCGCCGCGCCCTCGGCGCGGCGGTCGAGACGAAAGCCGTGCGCGGCCCGTGAGGGCCGCGCTCCGCGGGGATCGCCGGGCGGCGCGCGATATGGACAAAACCGCCGCCCCATGCGAAAGGGCACGGGTTCCAGGAGGCATCCATGACCACCGTTACCCGCTTCGCGCCCTCGCCCACCGGCTATATCCATGTCGGCAACCTGCGTACCGCGCTGATGAACTACCTGATCGCGCGCAAGAGCGGCGGCCAGTTCATCCTGCGGCTCGACGATACCGACCAGGAACGCTCGAAGCAGGAATATGCCGACGCGATCATGCGCGATCTGGAATGGCTCGGCCTCACCTGGGACCGGGTGGAGAAACAGTCGCTGCGCCTCGACCGCTACCGGGCGGAGGCGGAGGGCCTGAAGGCCAGAGGCCGGTTCTACGAATGTTTCGAGACCCCGACCGAGCTCGACCTCAAGCGCAAGAAGCTGCGCAACATGGGCCGCCCGCCGGTCTATGACCGCGCGTCGCTGGCGCTTCCGGCCGAGGAGAAGGCGCGGCTGCGCGCCGAGGGGCGCGAGGGCTACTGGCGCTTCCTGCTCGACCAGGAGCGCATCGAATGGGAGGACGGCATCATCGGCCCGGTCTCGATCGACGCGGCCTCGGTGTCCGATCCGGTGCTGATCCGGGCGGACGGGCAGGTGCTCTATACCTTCGCCTCCTCGGTCGATGACATCGACATGGGGGTCACCCATATCGTGCGCGGCGCCGATCACGTCACCAATACCGCGACGCAGATCCAGATCATGCGGGCGATGGACGGCACGCCGCCCGCCTTCGCGCATCACTCGCTGCTGACCGGCGCGCAGGGCGAGGAGCTGTCGAAACGGCTCGGCACGCTGTCGCTGCGCGACCTGCGCGCGCGCGGGGTGGAGCCGATGGCGCTGCTGAGCCTGATGGCCCGGCTCGGCTCGTCGAAGCCGGTGGTGCTGGCGGGCTCGCTGGAGGAGCTGGCCGAGGGGTTCGAGGTCGGAAGCTTCGGCACCGCGCCCACCAAGTTCGACGCCGAGGACCTGTTCCCGCTGACCCGCGCCCATGTGCAGGGCCTGCCCTTCGACGCGGTGGCCGCGCGCATCGCCGCGCTGGGCGTGCCGGCCGGGAAGGCGGAGGCGTTCTGGCGGGTGGCGAAGGACAACATCACCGTGCTCGACGATCTCGCCGGCTGGTGGAGCCTGTTCCGCGACGGCGCCGAGCCGCTGGTCGACGACGAGGACCGCGACTTCGTGGCGCAGGCCATGACGCTGCTGCCGCCGCGGCCCTGGACGGCGGAGACCTGGGGCGAATGGACGGCCGCGGTGAAGGCCGCGACCGGGCGCAAGGGCAAGGGCCTCTTCATGCCGCTCAGGAAGGCGCTGACCGGCCGGGCGCATGGGCCGGAAATGGCGGATGTGATGCCGCTGCTCGAACAGGTGCGCGGCCTCTGACACCGGCGCAGCGGTCGGCGGGGCAGGGGGCGCTCGCGCCCCCTCTTGAGCCTGCGGCTCAATTCACCCCCTGAGGATATTTGGGCCAGAATGAATGCGGAAGGTCTTTCATTCTGGTGGAAATATCCT
>JBDHSR010000134.1:0-8235 GCA_039808305.1 Gemmobacter sp.
CCGCCCTAGCGGAACCGCGCCCGCATCGCCTCGTCCACCGCCGGGGTGACGAATTTCGACACGTCGCCGCCGAGCCGCGCGATCTCCTTCACCAGTTTCGAGGCGATGGCCTGCCGCCGCGCATCGGCCATCAGGAACACCGTCTCGATGCTGCTGTCGAGCGCGCGGTTCATGCCGACCATCTGGAACTCGTATTCGAAATCCGCCACCGCCCGCAGCCCGCGCACGATGACGGTGGCGCCGACGTCGCGGGCGCAGTCGATCAGCAGGTTCTCGAACGGATGCACGATGATCTCGCCGCCGCAGGCCCGGGTGATCTCGGCGCATTCCGCCTCGACCATCGCCACGCGTTCCTCCAGCGAAAACAGCGGCCCCTTGTCGCGGTTGATCGCCACGCCGATCACCAGCCGGTCCACCAGTTGCACCGCGCGCTGGATGATGTCGACATGGCCCAGCGTGATCGGGTCGAAGGTTCCCGGATACAGGCCGATGCGCATTGGCTCCCCCTCTGGCTGCCGCAGCCACACGCAACAATATTGCGCGGCGCTTTGCAAGAGCGAAAGCGCCGCGCCGCAGCATGGGGTCAGAAGCCCTTGATCATCCCTTCCAGCGCGTCCTTCTCGGCCGCCAGCTCGGCCAGACGCGCCTTCACCACGTCGCGGATCGAGATCAGGCCCACCATCTCCTCGCCCTCCATGACCGGGATGTGGCGGAAATTGCCGTCATTCATCTTCTGGAGCACCGAATGCACGCTTTCGTCGCGGGCGCAGGAGACGATCTTGGTGGTCATCAGCTTCTCCACCGGCTCCCCCAGGCAGGTCGGGCCGCGCCGGCCGATCTCGCGCACGATGTCGCGCTCGGAGAGGATGCCGGCCAGGTGCTTGCCATCGGGCGAGACGATCACCGCGCCGATCCGGCGCACCGACAGGACATGGGCGACCTCGGCCACGCTGAGTCCCGGCGTCACGGTCACCACCGCGTCATCCGCCTTGGATTTCAGGATTTGCGAAACCAGCATGTCAACCTCCTCTTGCCTATGGCAAAGCGTTGCTCTGGCGCGATTCCTTGTCAATATCCCGTGAACACCGCCGCCGCTCAATTCCCGACGGCAAGTTTCCGATTTGCGTCATCCGGTTCTTCAGGCACGTCCTCGGCCCGCACCGGGGCCTCCAGCCGGGCGATCTCGGCCCGCGCCTCGGCCAGGAACAGCGCGGCGAAACGGTTGAGCCGCTCCACCCGCCCGTCATCGGCATGGCGGATCAGCCAGAAGCTGCGCCGGATGCGCAGCGCGGGCAAAACCCGCACCAGCTCCGGCGCCGCCATCCGGGCGAAATCATGCACCACGCCCACCCCCGCGCCATGGCGCAGCCAGTTCAGTTGCACCGAGACCGAGTTGGAGGCGAGCGGCGCATGATCCACCCCGATCTGGCTGAGGTAATCCAGCTCCTTGTCGAAGATCATGTCGGGGATATAGCCGACGATGCGGTGATGCCGCAGATCCTCCGGCGCCGCCACAGGCGGATGCGCCGCCAGATAGCCGCGCGAGGCGGCGAGGCTCAGGTGATAATCGGCCAGCTTCTGCACCGTCATCCGCCCGGTCTCCGGCCGCGACACGCCGATCGCCATGTCGGCCTCGCGTTTCGACAGGTTGAAGACGCGCGGCAGGGCGACGATCTGCACCTCCAGCCCCGGATTGGCGTCGCAGATCCGCGCCAGAACCTGCGGCAGCAGGTAATTGGCGCAGCCATCCGGCGCGCCGATGCGGATTTGCCCGGTCAGCCCTTGGGCGCCGCGCAACTCCTCCGCCGCGCCGGTCACCGCCTGCTCGGCCCGCTCGGCATGGGCGAGGATGCGCCCGCCCTCCTCGGTCAGCGCGTAGCCCTGCGGGCTTTTCACGAAAAGCCGCGCGCCGAGCGCCTCCTCCAGCCGCGCGATGCGCCGCCCCACCGTCGCCGGATCGAGCCGGAGCACCTTGCCCGCCCCCGACAGGCTTTCCGCCCGCGCCACCGCGAGGAACAGCTTCAGATCGTCCCAGTCCATGCCCACCTTTGCAGAATTGCAAAACGTCTTTGGAAACTTGCCGCTTCCTCGGGCGAATTTGCAAGCCTATTCTCCCCCCAGGATTATTGCGGGAGGGACCCCATGAAAGAGATCGGACACTGGATCAACGGCAAGATGGTGGCGGGCACGTCCGGCCGCTTCACCGAGATCTTCAACCCCGCCACCGGCGAAGTGCAGGCCCGCGTGGCGCTGGCCTCGGCCGCGGAGCTCGCCCATGCCATCGCCGAGGCCGAGAAGGCGCAGCCGGTCTGGGCCGCCACCAATCCGCAGCGCCGCGCCCGGGTGATGATGAAATTCGGCGACCTCATCAACCAGCACATGGATGAGCTGGCCGAGCTGGTCAGCCTCGAACACGGCAAGACCCTGCCCGACGCCAAGGGCGACGTGCAGCGCGGCCTCGAGGTGATCGAGGTCTGCATGGGCGCGCCCGCGCTGCTGAAAGGCGAATATACCGACAGCGCCGGCCCCGGCATCGACCTCTATTCGATGCGCCAGCCGCTCGGCGTGGTGGCGGCGATCACGCCGTTCAACTTCCCCGCCATGATCCCGCTCTGGAAGATGGGCCCGGCGCTCTCCTGCGGCAACGCGGTGATCCTGAAGCCGTCCGAGCGCGTGCCCTCCACCTCGCTGCGCCTCGCGGAACTCGCGAAAGAGGCCGGCCTGCCCGACGGCGTGCTGCAAGTGGTGAACGGCGACAAGGAAGCGGTGGACGGCCTGATCGACAGCCCGGTGATCCAGGGCATCGGCTTCGTCGGCTCCACGCCCATCGCGCAATATATCTACGGCCGCGCGGCGACCAACGGCAAGCGCGCGCAATGCTTCGGCGGCGCCAAGAACCACATGATCATCATGCCCGACGCCGATCTCGACAAGGCGGCGGACGCGCTGGTGGGCGCCGGCTTCGGCGCGGCGGGCGAACGCTGCATGGCGATCTCGGTCGCGGTGCCGGTCGGCGCGAAGACCGCCGACGCGCTGATCGAGAAGCTGATCCCGCGCATCGAGAAGCTGAAGGTCGGCCCCTATACCGCCGGCAATGACGTGGATTTCGGGCCGGTGGTGACCAAGGCCGCCCAGACCCGCATCCTCGGCCTGATCGATTCGGGCGTGGAACAGGGCGCGAAACTGGTGGTCGACGGCCGCGGCCTGAAGATCCAGGGCTACGAGAACGGCTTCTTCGTCGGCCCCACCCTGTTCGACAACGTGACCCGCGACATGGAGATCTACCAGCAGGAGATCTTCGGCCCGGTGCTCTCCACCGTCCGCGCCGACAGCTACGAGGACGCGCTGAACCTGGTGATCGACAACGAATACGGCAACGGCACCGCGATCTTCACCGCCGACGGCGACACCGCGCGCGATTTCGCCAGCCGGGTGAATGTCGGCATGGTCGGCATCAACTTCCCGATCCCGGTGCCGCTCAGCTACTACACCTTCGGCGGCTGGAAAAAATCGGCCTTCGGCGACCTGAACCAATACGGCCCCGACGCCTTCCGCTTCTATACCAAGACCAAGACCGTCACCGCGCGCTGGTTCTCGGGCATCAAGGAAGGCGCCAGCCTCAACTTCAAGGCGCTGGACTGATCCGGCGCAAGGGAGGGGGCTTTCCGCCCCCTCTTGAGCCTGCGGCTCAATTCACCCCCGAGGATATTTGGGGACAGAAAATGGACGGAAGCGCGCGCCTTCCCCATTTTCTGTCTGAAAATATCCTCAGGGGGTGAGGCCCGGAACGGGCCGAGGGGGCGCGAGCGCCCCCTGCCCGGCCGGTCGCCGCGCGGGCGGACAGCGGGGTGCGCGCCCGGCGGGGTCTTGCAAAACTCTTGCAACAGTCCAGAATTAAACACACGTTCAATTCAAGCAGAGGGAGGGCCCGGGATGGATTTCGCCTTGTCCGAGGAACAGCAGGCCATTTTCGACATGGCCCATGCGTTCGGCCAGGAGCATATCGCCCCCTTCGCCCGCCAGTGGGAGGCCGAGGGCTCGATCCCGAAGGCGCTCTGGCCGAAGGTGGCCGAGCTCGGGCTCGGCGGGATCTATGTGTCGGAAGAGCACGGCGGCTCGGGCCTCGGCCGGCTCGACGCCACGCTGATCTTCGAGGCGCTGGCGATGGCCTGCCCGGCGGTCGGTTCGTTCCTGTCGATCCACAACATGTGCGGCGGCATGATCGACAAGTTCGGCTCGGCCGAGCTGAAGGCGCGGGTGCTGCCCGATCTCTGCGCGATGACGCGGATCTGGTCCTATTGCCTGACCGAGCCGGGCTCGGGCTCCGACGCCGCCGCGCTGAAGACCAGGGCGGTCAGGACCAATGAGGGCTGGCGGCTGACCGGGACCAAGGCCTTCATCTCGGGCGGCGGCTATTCCGACGCCTATCTGGTGATGGCGCGCAGCGGCGGCGAGGGGCCGAAGGGGATTTCGGCGATCGCTGTCGAGGCCGGCAGCTCCGGCCTGTCCTTCGGCGGGCTGGAGGACAAGATGGGCTGGCGCGCCCAGCCGACGCGGCAGGTGCAGCTCGACGACTGCCTCACCCCGCTCGACAACCTGATCGGGGAAGAGGGCAAGGGCTTCGCCTATGCCATGGCGGGCCTCGATGGCGGGCGGCTCAATATCGCGGCCTCGGCGCTCGGCGGCGCGCAGGCGGCGCTGGACGCGACGCTGGGCTACATGGCCGAGCGCAAGGCCTTCGGCCAGCGGCTCGACCAGTTCCAGGCGCTGCAATTCCGGCTGGCCGAGCTGGAGGTGAAGTTGCAGGCGGCGCGCGTCTTCCTGCGGCAGGCGGCCTGGAAGCTCGACCATGGCGCCGCGGATGCGACCAAGTTCTGCGCCATGGCGAAGCTGCATGTCACCGATGCCGCCTTCGAGGTGGCGAACCAGTGCCTGCAACTGCATGGCGGCTACGGCTATCTCGCCGATTACGGCATCGAGAAGATCGTGCGCGACCTGCGGGTGCATCAGATCCTCGAAGGCACCAACGAGATCATGCGCCTGATCGTCGCGCGCAGCCTGATCGGGGGCCGGGGATGAGCGATCTGCCGACCCGTATCGAGGGCCGCGCCGGGCGGATCACCTTCAACCGGCCGAAGGCGCTGAACGCGCTGTCCTACGAGATGTGCAAGACGCTGGACGCGGCGCTGGTGGCCTGGGCCGAGGATCCGGCGGTGGCGCTGGTGGTGATCGACGCGGCGGGCGAGCGCGCCTTCTGCGCCGGCGGCGACATCGCCGAGGTCTATCGCGCCGGGATCGCCGGCGATTACCGGCCGGGGCAGGATTTCTGGCGCGACGAATACCGGATGAACGCCCGGATTGGCGCCTATCCGAAGCCGGTCGTGGCCTTGGTGCAGGGCTTCTGCATGGGCGGCGGCGTCGGCGTCGCGGGCCATGCCAGCCATCGCGTCGTCGGCGAAAGCGCGCAGATCTCGATGCCGGAATGCGCCATCGGTCTGGTGCCGGATGTCGGCGGCAGCGCGCTGCTGGCGCGGGCGCCGGGGCGGCTCGGCGCCTGGCTCGGCACCACCGGCACGCGGATGGGGCCGGCGGATGCGATCCATGCCGGTTTCGCCGATCACTTCATCCCCGAGGCCGAATGGCCGGCGCTGATCGCCGAACTCTGCGCGACCGGCGATGCCGGGCTGGTGGCGGCGCGGGCGCGGGAGGCCCGGCCGCCGCGCCTGCCCGCGCTGCGCGAGGCCATCGACCGGCATTTCGCCAGCGCCGATCCACGCTGGATCGAGGCGAGCCTCGCCGCCGAGGACAGCGATTTCGCCCGCGACACGCTGAAGACGCTGCGCAAGGACTGCCCGCTTTCGGTGGCCGTCACGCTGGAGATGCTGCGCCGGCTCGGCCCCGCCCCTTCCCTGCGCGACGCGCTGGAGCAGGAGTTCCGCGTCACCTTCCGCGCCCAGCAGGACACCGATTTCCTCGAAGGCGTGCGCGCCATGGTCATCGACAAGGACCGCCGGCCGCGCTGGCGCCATGCCGGGGCGGAGGCCGTCACCCGCGCCGAGGTCGAGGCGCTGCTCGCCCCGCTCGGCCCCGATACGCTCACATTCACGGAGGTCGGCTCATGAAGGTCGGATTCATCGGACTTGGCAATATGGGCGGCCCGATGGCCGCCAATCTGGCGAAGGCGGGGCATGAGGTCGCGGGGTTCGACCTGGTGGCGCCGATGCCCGAAGGGGTGAGCCGCGCGGCCACCGCCGCCGCGGCAGCTGAGGGCGCCGATGTGGTCATCACCATGCTGCCGAATGGCGCGATCCTGCGCGCCGTGGCGGCGGAGGTGATCCCGGCCATGGCCCCCGGCGCGGTGCTCTGCGATTGCTCCACCGTCGATGTGGAAAGCGCGCGGGCGGTGGCGGCCGAGGCGGCGGCGGCCGGCCTCGGCGCGCTGGACGCGCCGGTTTCCGGCGGGATCGGCGGCGCGCAGGCCGGCACGCTCACCTTCATGGTGGGCGGCGGCGAGGCGGCCTTCGCCACGGTGCGGCCGCTTTTCGACATCATGGGCCAGAAGGCGGTGCATTGCGGCGCGACCGGCGCCGGGCAGGCCGCGAAGATCTGCAACAACATGATCCTCGGCGTCACCATGATCGCCACCTGCGAGGCTTTCGCGCTGGCCGACAAGCTGGGCCTCGACCGGCAGAAGATGTTCGACGTGGTGTCCACCTCCTCGGGCTATAGCTGGACGATGAACGCCTATTGCCCGGCGCCCGGCGTGGGACCGAAAAGCCCGGCCGACAATGGCTACAGGCCCGGTTTCGCGGCGGAGCTGATGCTGAAGGACCTCAACCTCAGCCAGCAGGCGGCGCAGGCGGCGGATGCCGACACGCCGATGGGCCACCTCGCCGCCGAGCTCTATCGCCGCTTCGTCGAGGAGGAAGGCGGCAAGGGGATGGATTTCTCGGCCATGCTGCCGCGTTTCGAACAGCGCGGGCGCGGCTGAGCGCGGCAAGCCGTCGCGTGACAGGGCCGATGTTTCATCGCATATTGTGAATATGTCATGAACAGGAGGGTCCCATGGCAACCAATGTCGGCGGCATCGACCGCGCCCTGCGCATCGTCATCGGCGCGGCGCTGCTCATCTGGTTCGTCTTCGACGGCACGACCGGTTTCTGGCACTGGGCCAAGCTGATCGGCATCGTGCCGCTGCTGACCGGGCTGATGTCCACCTGCCCGGCCTATTCGCTGCTCGGGGTGAATACCTGCGCCAGGAAGTGAGGCGGATTTCCTCCGGGAAATCCGCGGAACCGTCCGAACGGCTCCGGCGGCGGTCTATTCCGCCGCCACCCGCCTCGGCTTCAGCATCGGCGCGAGATAGCGCCCGGTATGGCTGGCCTCGACCTTCGCGACATCCTCCGGCGTGCCGGTCGCCACGATCCGCCCGCCGCCATCGCCGCCCTCGGGGCCGATGTCGATGATCCAGTCGGCGGTCTTCACCACATCGAGATTGTGCTCGATCACCACCACCGTATTGCCCTGCTCGACCAGTTCGTGCAGCACTTCCAGGAGCTTGCGCACATCCTCGAAATGCAGGCCCGTGGTGGGCTCGTCGAGGATGTAGAGCGTGCGGCCGGTCGCCCGGCGGGAAAGCTCCTTCGACAGCTTCACCCGCTGCGCCTCGCCGCCCGAAAGCGTGGTGGCCTGCTGGCCGACCTTGATATAGCCGAGGCCGACCTGACAGAGCGCCTCCATCTTCTCGCGGATCGCCGGCACCGCCGAGAAGAAGTCGCGCGCATCTTCGCACGTCATGTCAAGAACGTCGGCGATGCTCTTGTTCTTGAACTTGATTTCCAGAGTCTCTCGATTGTAGCGCTGCCCCTTGCAGGTCTCGCAGGTGACATAGACATCGGGCAGGAAGTGCATCTCGATCTTGATGACGCCATCGCCCTGACAGGCCTCGCAGCGCCCGCCCTTCACGTTGAAGCTGAACCGCCCCGGCTGATAGCCGCGCGCCTTGGCCTCGGGCAGCCCGGCGAACCAGTCGCGGATCGGCGTGAAGGCCCCCGTGTAAGTCGCTGGATTCGAACGCGGAGTCCGTCCGATCGGCCGCTGGTCGATGTCGATCACCTTGTCGAGATGCTCGAACCCCTTGATCGTCTCGCAGGGGGCCGGCGTCTCGCGCGCGCCGTTCAGGCGGCTGGCGGCGGTCTTGTAAAGCGTCTCGATGGTCAGCGTCGACTTGCCGCC
>JBDHSR010000135.1:0-8212 GCA_039808305.1 Gemmobacter sp.
TCGGCGCGGCGGATCAGGTAGCAGCCCATATGCTCGATCACCGTGCGCGTCGCCAGATGCTCGGGCGCCGCGCGCAGATCGACATTGCAAAGCCGCTCGAACATCGCCGGCAGGTCGGTCCCGCTCACGTCGATACGCACCCAGGCGTCGGTCTGTTCGGTGATCGAGGCCGCGTCGCCGAACAGCGGCAGCAGGATGGCGCGGATATCCTCATGCGTGGCGAAGGGCGCCTCGACCATCCAGCTCTGGTCCGAGAGCCAGAACGCGCCATAGGGCGCGCCGGCCTCGGCGCGGGCCGCCGCCGGCAGCGGGATACCCGCCGCCCGCGCCTTCTCCGCCAGCTCGGCCTCGCGGCCCAGCCGCGCCGACAGCGAGGCCATGGCGACATCCGCCACTTCGGTCAGGGTCACCGGGCCGATGGTCACGGTTTCCGGCCGGTCATGCCCCAGGGCGGTCAGGGGTTTCAGACGATGCTCAGCCACGGAGACGCTCTCCTTCCGGGTCAAAGAAATGCGGGCTCACGATCTCCACCTCGACCTCGGTCTTCGCCAGAAGGTTGACCGCGCGCAGTTTCTGGCCGCGCCGCTCGTCGCCCTTCTTCAGATAGCCGAGCGCGATATGGCAGCCCAGATGCGGGGAATAGACCATCGATGTCAGCCAGCCGAGATCGTTGGCCATCACCGGCGCCGCGCCCTTCTCGAGGAAATGGCTGCCGGCGGTCAGCTTGTCGGCGCTGTTCACCGGCTTCACACCGACCAGCCGGTAGCCGTTCGGATCGTTCATCCCCTCGCGCTGGCTCAGCACCATGCCGATGCTGTCCTTCTTCTTGGACACCATCTTGCCGAGGCCCATGTTGAGCGCAGAGGATTGGCCGTTCAGCTCGTTCCCCGCGACATGGCCCTTCTCGACCCGCATGACGCCCAGCGCCTCGGTGCCGTAGACCACCGCGTCGAACTCGGCCCCCTGCGCCACCATCTCGCGGATCAGCGCGTCGCCATAGCGGGTCGGCACCGCGATCTCATAGGCGAGCTCGCCCGAGAAGCTGATGCGGAAGATCCGGGCGCGCAGCCCGCCGCAGACGGTGATCTCCTTGCAGCCCATATAGGGCAGCGCCGCATCCGAGATGTCCTCGTCGACGATCTTCTGCAGCAGTTTGCGCGCATTGGGACCGGCGACCGAGAATTGCGCCCAGGCCTCGGTGGTCGAGATGAGCTGCACGTCCATGTCGGGGTAAAGGCACTGGCGGGCATATTCGAGATTGCGGAACACCAGAACCGCGTTGGCGGTGGTGGTGGTCATCACATATTCATGCTCGCCCAGCCGCGCGGTGGTGCCGTCGTCATAGACGATGCCGTCCTCGCGCAGCATGAGACCGTAGCGGCATTTGCCGACGGCGAGGCTGGCGAAGTTGTTGGCGTAGACCTTGTCGAGGAAGGCCGCCGCGTCGCGCCCCTGGATGTCGATCTTGCCGAGCGTGGTCACGTCGCAGATGCCGACCGAGCGGCGGGTCTGCAACACCTCGCGGTCGACACTCTCGCGCCAGGCGGTCTCGCCGGGGCGCGGCAGCCATTGCGCGCGCAGCCACATGCCGACCTCGACGAAGACCGCGCCCTGTTCGGTCGCCCATTTATGCGAGGGCGTCAGCCGCTTCGGCTTGAACTCCTGCCCGCGCGAGCGGCCGGCCAGCGTGCCCATGGCGACGGGCGTATAGGGCGGGCGGTAGATCGTGGTGCCGGTCTCGGGGATCGACTTGCCGGTCAGCCCGGCCATGACGGCGAGGCCGAGCATATTGGCGGTCTTGCCCTGATCGGTCGCCATGCCGAGCGTGGTGTAGCGCTTCAGATGCTCGACGGAGGTGTAGTTCTCCTGATGGGCGAGCTTCACATCCTTCAGCGTCACGTCGTTCTGCTGGTCGATCCAGGCGCGGCCCTTGCCGCCCGCGACATACCATTTCGGCTCGATGGCATAGCCGCCATCCTCGGCCTGCGGCAGATCGCGCGCGGGCGCGGCGCGGCCCAGATCGGAGAGCGCGGCTTCCGCCGCCGCCGCCCCGGTCTCCAGCGCGGCATGGGTCGAGAAGCGCCCGGCCGCCGCACCGGCGGCGGTCAGGCCCGGAATGTCGCCCTGCCCCGGCACGAAGGCCGAGATCGCGGGTTCCCAGACCGGACGGCCGCGATGATGCGAGGCGACGTTGACATTGGGGTTCCAGCCGCCGGAAACGCCCAGCGCCTCGCAAGCGAAGCTCTCGGTCCGGCCGCCGGAGCGGATGGTGACCGATTTCAGGCCGAGCCGGCCGGAGGTGTCCACCACCTCCTCGCCCTTGCGGGCGTCGATCACGCGGACCTCGATCCCCTTCGCCTTCAGGTCGGCGGCGGTGCGCAGCCCGTCGTCGTTATTGGTGAAGATCGCCGCGCGCTTGCCGACGGCGACGCCCCAGCGGTTGGCATAGGCGCGCAGCGCCCCCGCCAGCATGATGCCGGGCCGGTCGTTGTTCTCGAAGGCGATGGGCCGCTCGGTCGCGCCGCCGGCGAGGATCGCCCGGCGCGAATAGATCCGCCACAGGATCTGGCGCGGCTTGCCCGGCGCCGGAACGGGAAGGTGATCGGACACCCGCTCCACCGCGCCGTAGATGCCGTGATCGACGGCGGCGATCACCGTGGTGCGCGGCATCAGCCGGACATTCGGCATATGGCGCAGCTCGCTCACCGCCTGCGCCGCCCAGTCGGCGCCCGAAGCGCCGCCGACCTCATGGGTCTCGGCATTGAGGCGGCCGCCCATGCGGAAATCCTCATCGGCGAGGATCACCCGCGCCCCGGCCCGCCCCGCGGTCAGCGCGGCGGCGAGGCCGGCGGGCCCGGCGCCGATCACCAGCAGGTCGCAATGCAGGAAGCCCTTGTCGTAGTGATCCGGGTCCTCCAGCCGCGACATGGCGCCGAGACCGGCCGCCTTGCGGATGATCGGCTCGTAGACCTTCTCCCAGAAGGCGGCGGGCCACATGAAGGTCTTGTAGTAGAAGCCGGCGGTGAAGAAGGTCGAGAGCCGGTCGTTGATCGACATGGCGTCGAAGCTGAGGCTCGGCCAGCGGTTCTGGCTGTCGGCGGCGAGGCCGTCGAACAGCTCGGCCACCGTGGCGCGGGTGTTCGGCTCGCGCCGCGCGCCCTCGCGCAGCTCGACCAGCGCGTTCGGCTCTTCGGAGCCGGCCGAGATCGGGCCGCGCGGCCGGTGATACTTGAAGCTGCGCCCCATCAGCCGCACGCCATTGGCCAGCAGCGCCGAGGCCAGCGTGTCGCCGGGATGGCCCTGATAGGACACGCCGTCGAAAGTGAAACGGAGCGAGCGGGAGCGGTCGATCTGCCCGCCCGCGATGCGGTTCGATTGCGTCATTTGCTGCGCCCCTTCGCACGGGCCACGTCGCGGGCGAGTTCCACCCGCGTGATTTCATGGGTGAGGGTGTTGCGCGTCACCACGAGCCAGGACCGGTCGCCCTGCTCGTGATACCACAATTCCCGATGCTCCCCCGCCGGGTTGTCCCGCAGGTAGAGATAGTCGTGGAAGGCGTCGAGCGCGCCTTCGGCGAGGCCGTCCGGCCGCTCGATCAGCTTCGCGTCGCCGAGATAGACGAATTCCTGCGCATCGCGCGGGCCGAGGATGGGATGGTCGATGATCATTCGGTTCGGCCTTTCGGAAAGCGGGCCATCTGAAGGCGGGGATTGCTGGCTTCAACCTGATCCAAATACCCATGCGCCGCGCGGAACCCCGCGGCGCGATGGGGTATTTCCATCAGGTTGAAAGGCGTGGAGCCATGAGGGGGCGGGGAACGGCGTGCCATGTCAGTGCAGGTTCGGCTGGGCGCCCTGGCCCTTCTCGTCGATCATCAACCCCTTGCGGAAGCGGTCGAAGCGATAGGCCGTCGCGGTCTCGTGCGGCTTGTCGGTGGCCAGCAGATGCGCGAAGCACCAGCCGGAGGCCGGGGTGGCCTTGAAGCCGCCATAGCACCAGCCGCCGTTGAAATAGAGCCCCTCGATGTCGGTGCGGTCGATGATGGGCGAGCCGTCCATCGACATGTCCATGACGCCGCCCCAGGTGCGCAAGAGCCGCGCCCGGCCGATCATCGGCATCAGGCTCATGCCGCCCTCGGCCACATCCTCGACCACCGGCATGTTGCCGCGCTGCGCATAGGTGTTGTAGCCGTCGATGTCGCCGCCGAAGACGAGGCCGCCCTTGTCGGACTGGCTGACGTAGAAATGCCCGGCGCCATAGGTCATCACGCCGTCGATCAGGGGCTTCAGCCCTTCGGAGACGAAGGCCTGCAGCACATGGCTCTCGATCGGCAGGCGCATCCCCACATGGCTCATCACCCGCGAGGAATTGCCGGCCACCGCGACGCCCACCTTCTTCGCGCCGATGAAGCCGCGCGTGGTGTCGACGCCGGTGACGCGGCCGTTCTCGGTGCGGATGCCGGTGACCTCGCAATTCTGGATCAGGTCCACGCCGCGCGAATCGGCGCCGCGGGCATAGCCCCAGGCCACCGCGTCATGGCGCACCGTGCCGCCGCGGCGCTGCATCAGCGCGCCCTTGATCGGGAAGCGGGCATTGTCGAAGTTCAGGAACGGATACATCGCCCGCACCTGCTCGCGGTCGAGCAGATCCGCGTCGGCGCCGTTCAGGATCATCGCATTGCCGCGCCGGGTGAAGGCGTCGCGCTGCGCGTCGGTATGGATCAGGTTGATGATGCCGCGCTGGCTGACCATCGCGTTGTAGTTGAAGTCCTGCTCCAGCCCTTCCCAGAGCTTGAGGCTGAACTCGTAGAACGGCTCGTTGCCGTCGAGCAGGTAGTTGGAGCGGATGATGGTGGTGTTGCGCCCCACATTGCCGCCGCCGAGATAGCTTTTCTCCAGCACCGCGATGCGGGCCTGGCGGAACTCCTTGGCGAGGTAATAGGCCGTGGCGAGCCCGTGGCCGCCGCCGCCGATGATGATGTAGTCGTAGGATTTCTGCGGCTCCGGGTCGCGCCATGCAGGTTTCCAGCCCTTGTGCCCCGTGAGGGCTTCCTTCACCACGCGCCAGCCCGAATAGCGCCCTGTTCCAAACATCGCGGTCTCCTTGGTGCCTGTGGCGAATATCGCGCCGCGCGCGGCGGATGCGCCATCCATTTCCGACATCGACCCTTCCGGAATGGACATCGCCTTCAAAGGCCGGTGAGGGGCGGCGATTCGGCGCGGGCGGCGGCGGGGCGGATTTTTCACCGCAGGAAAAACCGGACGGCGGCTCAGCCGGAGGCGAGCAGGGCGATTCCGGCGAAGACCACCGCCACGCCGAGGGCCTGCGCCGGGCCCAGCCGCTCGTTCAGGAAGCGCCAGGCGAGCAGGATCGTCACCACCCCGAAGAGCGAGGAGGCGACGGCGGCGTATTCCGGCCGCGGCAACCCGCCCGAGGCCAGCACGAGCCCCAGCGCCCCCACGTCGAGCGCCCCCATCAGCAGCAGCGGCCGCCAATGCGGCATGGCCGGCGCAAGCCCTTGGCGTTGCACGGGAAGCACCGCGAGAACCAGCGCCAGCGCGGCGATCCGGGCGAGGAGCGTGGCGGTCAGCTCGCCGCCCTCGCGCGCCGCGATCTGGCCGAACTGGAAGGTCAAGGCGAAGCAGGCGGCGCCGAGCGCGGCCCAGAGGATCGCGGCGAGGCGGGCGCCCTGCCCCGGCTCCTTCCGGCCCGCCACAAGGGCGATGCCGCCGATCACCAGCGCCACCGCCAGCCAGTCCCGGCCGCCGACCGCCCGGCCGGCGGCCATGGCAAGGAGCAGCGTAACCAGCGGATAAGCCCCGCAAATCGGCGCGACGAGACCCACCGGGCCGATGGCGAAAGCGCGGTAGAGCCCCAGCGAGGCCAGCACATAGCAGCCGCCAGAAAGCGCCGCGAAACCGGCCGCGCGCAGGGTCATGCCGCCCCATCCCTCGATCAGGGTGAGCGGCGCCAGCAGCATGGCGCCGAAGCCCAGCACCAGCGTCAGCAGCGGCAGCGCCGGGGCCTTGCGCGCCACGTCGCGCACCACGAAATCATGCAGCCCCCAGCAGAGCGCCGCCGTCAGGCCGAAGGTCAGTGAGATCATCTGTGGCTCCGTTCTTCCGATATGGAATTACCGACATATCGCACGGGAGGGCTTGCGGAAATTTTTCCTCAGGTTAAACATATTTCACAGGACAGCAACTGCCCCCGCCAGCGAGAGGAGGCTCCAATGCTCGATTCATATCCACAGGTCCGCTCCGGTCCGCCGCGCCCGTCCCGCATCCTGACACCGATGAACGTGCGCGCGCAATCGGGCGAGGAACGCTACGAGATCCCCGGCATGGGGGCCTGGCTGCTGCCCATCGCCGCCGGCGACCGCATCACCATCCGCAATGCCGAGGGCGGGCAGGTGGCCGAACTGGTCGCCGCCGATTCGAAGGGCATGATCGACGCGGGTGTCATCGGCGCCTCGGCCAATTCCGACGCGCGGGGCCTGAAGGCGCTGCTCGACGGCGATGGCGCGGGCATGGCGGGGCTGCGCCTCGGCCTCACCCGGCGCGGCATCCATCTGGAGAAGGCGGGCGCGGTGGCGCTGTTCGGCACCACCACCCCCGCCGGCACCGAGGAGACCTTCACCGCCGAACGCGACGGCGCGCTGATCGTCGCCGCCCCCGGCGCCGCGATGACGCCCGAGGCGCAGGAGACGGCGACGCCGATCACCGTCACCATCAGGCGCAGCGCGCTGAAGATCGTGAAGAATTTCGACCTGCCCGACCCGCTGGCCGAGCCGGTGCTGGATCTGCGGGTGAAATCCGCCACCGCCGAGGCCTATTTCGTGAAGGCCGGCGACTATATCCAGATCCTCGACGTGGACGGACGGCAATGCACCGACTTCCAGTGCTTCGCCGCCCGCAAGCTCGACAAGGGGATCGAACACGCGCTGGACGTGACCACCTCGCGCACGCTGATGGGCCACGCCTATTCGATGCCGGGCCTGCACGCGAAATATTTCGACCAGGACTGGCTGCCGCTGGTCGAGGTGGTGCAGGACACCTGCGGCCGGCACGACGCCTTCGCCATGGCCTGCGCCAGCAAGTATTACGACGACATCGGCTATCCCGGCCATGTCAACTGCTCGGACAATTTCAACAAGGCGCTGGCGCCGCACGGGGTGACGGCGCGTCCGGGCTGGATGGCGGTCAACCTGTTCTTCAACACCAATATCGACGCGCATGGCGTGCTGGTCTCGGACGAGCCGTGGTCGCGGCCCGGCGATTATGTGCTGTTCCGCGCGCTGACCGATCTGGTCTGCGTCTCCTCGGCCTGCCCCGACGACACCTCGCCCGCGAATGGCTGGAACCTCACGGACATCCATGTCCGCACCTATGACGGCAAAGAGAAGTTCAGCCGCGCCATCGCCTATCGCCCCACCCCCGATGCGGAGCCGAAGATGACCAAGGAAACCGCCTTCCACAGCCGCACCGAGGCAAAGACCCGCTACATGGTCGAATACAAGGGCTTCTGGCTGCCGCATGTCTATTCCTCGAACGGCGCGATCGAGGAATACTGGGCCTGCCGCGAGAAGGCGGTGGTGCTGGACCTGTCGCCGCTGCGCAAGTTCGAGGTGACCGGCCCGGACGCCGAGGCGCTGATGCAATACACGCTGACGCGCGACGTGAAGAAGCTGTCGCAGGGTCAGGTGGTCTATTCCGCGATGTGCTACGAACATGGCGGCATGATCGACGACGGCACGCTGTTCCGGCTCGGCAAGGATCAGTTCCGCTGGATCGGCGGCGACGATTACGGCGGGGTCTGGCTGCGCGAGCAGGCCGAGAAGCTGGGGCTTCAGGTCATGGTGCGCTCGTCCACCGACCAGCTCCACAACCTCGCCGTGCAGGGGCCGAACAGCCGCGACATCCTGCGCCGCTTCGTCTGGACCGCGCCGCACCAGCCGACCATCGACGAGCTGGGCTGGTTCCGCTTCACCATCGGCCGCATCGGCGGGGCGAACGGGGTGCCGGTGGTGGTGTCGCGCACCGGCTATACCGGCGAGCTCGGCTTCGAGATCTTCTGCCATCCGAAGGACGGCGCGGCGGTCTATGACGCGGTATGGGAGCACGGCGCCGATCTGGGGCTGAAGCCGATGGGCCTTGCCGCGCTGGACATGGTGCGGATCGAGGCCGGGCTGATCTTCGCCGGCTACGATTTC
>JBDHSR010000136.1:0-8188 GCA_039808305.1 Gemmobacter sp.
AGGCCGCGCAAGCCGTTCAGGCGGCGGCGCTCGTCATTGGGGTTGACGCCGAAGGCTTCGGCATAATGCCGCGCCATCGGGGTGGAGCTGGCGTAACCGACGCTCTGCGCGATCTCGGTGATGGTGTCGGTGGAATAGAGCACGCGCTGGCGCGCCTTCTTCAGCCGCATCAGCCGGTAGTATTTCAGCGGGCTCTGCCCGGTCGCCTGTTTGAAGCAGCGCTCCAGATGGCGCTCCGACAGATCCACCGCCGCCGCGACATCGGCGATCTGCACCGGATCCTCGATATGGTCGGCGAAGATGCGGATCGCGGCGCGGATCGGCTCTGGCAGCATGTCGTCGGTGCCGCCCTGTTTCGCCACCGGCACCTTCTGGCTGGCATCCTCGTCGCGCACGAAGGGATGCTGGAACCAGCAGGCGACCTCGGTCATCGTCTCGCGGCCCAGCCGTTCCTCGATCAGCCGCAGCATCAGGTCGAACACGGCGCCGGCGCCCGAGACGGTATGGCGCCGCCGGTCGCGCAGGATCACGTTGGGGCTGGCCTCGATCTCGGGGAACTCGGCCTTGAAGGCCGCCTCGTAGCACCAATGGACCGAGCAGCGATGCCCCGCCATCAGACCCGAGCGCGACAGCGGGAAGATACCGCCCGAAAACGCGCCGAGCACGATGCCCGAGCGTTCCAGCCAGCGGAGCTGCCCATTGGCCTTGCGCGGATTGTCGAAGCGCGAGGTCGGGCTGGCGAGCAGCATGAGATAGTCGAGCTCCCCCGCCTCGGCCAGCGCGGCGTCGGGATCGAATCGCACCTCGGCCGAGGAGCGCACCGGGGCGCCGGTCTCGCTGATCAGCCGCCAGGCGAATTCGCGCCGGCCGGTGATCTCGTTCGCGGCGCGCAGCGGTTCGATGGCCGAAGTCAGGCAGGCCATCGGAAAGCCGTCCATCAGCAGGAAGCCCAACCGGGCGGGCACGGTCATCTGCGCCATGTCAGCCTCATGTTTTCCTTTGAAGTTCCGGGTGTTTCTTTATAGTGAAGCCTGTCCGCAACAGAAGAAGGCCCGCCATGAGCGCAGCCCCCGAAAGCGCCGACAACGTCGCCCGCCTGAAGCCGGCCTTCGAGCAGGACCCGCACCGGATCCGCGAACTCTCGGAACGCAACCTCGAAGCCGCGATCGGCCGCGAGGTGCGGGCCTTCCGCCGCCAGCAGGGCATGACGGTGGCCGATCTCGCGCAGGTCACCGGCCTGTCGATCGGCATGCTGTCGAAGATCGAGAACGGCATCACCTCGCCCTCGCTCACCACGCTGCAAATCCTCAGCCATGCCTTCTCGACGCCGATCACCAGCTTCTTCCGCCGGTTCGAGGAACGGCGCGAGGTCCAGCATGTCAAGGCCGGCGACCATATCGAGATCGAACGGCGCGGCACGCGGGCGGGACATCAATACAACCTGCTGGGCCATATCGGCTCCAATTCCTCCGGTGTGCTGGTGGAACCCTATCTCATCACGCTGACCGAGGAATCCGACACATTCCCCACGTTCCAGCATGACGGGGTAGAACTGCTCTACATGCTGGAAGGCGAGGTCATGTATCGCCATGGCGACCAGCTTTTCCATATGCAGCCGGGCGACAGCCTGTTCTTCGACGCCGACGCCCCCCACGGGCCGGAGGTCCTGCTGAAACTCCCGGCCCGCTATCTTTCGGTGATCTCCTATCCGCAGCCCTGAGGCGGCGGCGGGTCACTCGTCCTCCGGCCACCAGCCCGGCGAGGTGGGCTTGCCGTCGTCGAATTGCGACAGGTATTCCACCATCAGCGGGCGGTTGCGCAGGAAGCCCTTGTAGGTCGCCAGCTCCTCCGGCAGGTCGCGGATCACCCGGTGCAGGCGGCGCGCCCATTTCGGCTGGGTCACCAGATCCTCGAAGCGGATCAGGTAGCAGCGGATCGGGAAGGCGATGGCGTTGGAGCGCGGCAGGCGGAACAGGGTCTGCAACTCCACCCGCAGATGCTGGCGCTGGCCGATATTCTCCTTGGTCAGCGTGGTCTTGCTCGGCCCCCATTTGTGGTAGTTCTCGGGGCTGGTGTCGAGCAGCGGGTCCACCGTCATCGTCCAGTTGAAGCGCCGCACCGGCGCCCCGTGCTGGAGTTGCAGCAGGAATTTCAGCGCCCGGTCGAACACGCCCAGCTCATGCGCCATCGGCACCGGGGCGTGCCATTCGTGGAAGCTCATGCCGATGTCGAAATCGAGGCTCCAGTCGGCCTGGGTGGTGACCATCCCGGCCTCGATCCAGAGATTGTCGTTGCGCTGGTCCTGGAGGGTGAAATCGCCCTGCGCCTGCCGGGTGATGTATTCCATCGGGCCGTAGGGCAGCGTCGTCTCGTCGAGGAAGGTGAACCTGTCGTCGATGCCGAGCGGCCGGTTGATCCAGTGCCACTTGTTGCCGTCCTTGTGCAGCTCGAACCACTGCGGATAGTCGCGCGCGAAGCTTTCCATGATGAGTTCGAGCAGGTCCCAGCCCGCCAGCGTCATATGCGGCAGCGACTGGCAGCGCAGCGGATCGTCGGCGAGGACGCGGGCGCGGTCGCGCATCTCGGCGACGTAATGCTCGTCCACGTCGAAGGCGTGCTCGAAGACCGAGCCCTTCCGGCCCGGCACATGCGGCTCCATGTTCACCGAATACATGTAATCGTCTTCGGGGAACGGGAACGGGAAGCGCTTGATGGCGTGCGGCGAGTTCTTGTAGGTGAAATCGCCGAAATAGGTCTCGTCGTGGAAGTAGTCGTCGAGGCTCATGGCTCTCCCCTCCCCTAGCGTTCGATCACAAGCCGCGCGCCCTTGAAGCGCGAGACACAGGGCATGATATGGCCGCAGGCCGACTTCTGCTCGTCGGTCAGCCAGTGGTCGTGATGCTGCAACTCGCCCTCGCAGGCGAGGACGCGGGTCTCGCACTGGCCGCAGGCGCCGCCGCGGCAGAGATAGGGCGCGTCGACCCCGGCGGCCTCGATCGCCTCCAGCAGCGATTGCGCGGCGCCGACGGTGATGGTGAGGCCGCTGGTCGCCAGCTCCACCTCGAAGGGCTGGCCCACCGGCGGGGCGAGGAATTCCTCGGAATGCAGCGCGCCCTTCGGCCAGCCCATCTTCGCCGCGGTGCCGAGCACCCAGTTGATCATCCCCTTCGGCCCGCAGACATAGAGATGCGTGCCGAGCGGCTGGCCCTTCAGCAGGGTCGGCAGGTCGATGGCCTGGCCCTCGGTGTCGTAATAGCGATGCACCCGGTCGCCGTAGCGGGCCGAAAGCTCGGTCATATAGGCGCCGAGCTCGCGGTCGCGCGCGGCGTAATGCAGCTCGAACTTCGCCCCCAGCGCGTCGAGCTGCGCCATCTGCGCGATGAAGGGCGTGATGCCGATGCCGCCCGCGATCATCAGATGCTTCTTCGCCCGCAGGTCCAGCCCGAAGAGGTTGACCGGCGGCGAGATCAGCATCTTCATGCCCGGCTTCACGTTGCGGTGCATGAAGAGCGAGCCGCCGCGCCCGCCATCGTCGCGCCGGACCGAGATCTCGTAGCCCGAGCGCTCCGCCGGGTCGGACATCAGCGAATAGGCGTTGAGCCGCCTGGTGCCGCCATCCTCCATCTCGACCACGGTATGCGCCCCGCCCGAGAAGCCTGGCATCTGCCCGCCATCCTCGCGCACGAAGCGGAAGCGCCTGATCAGGCTGTTCACCTCCACCACCTCGGTGACGATGACCGGAATTTTCGCTGCCCCCACGCTCATTTGAAACGCTCCACGGCTGGCGGAACCTCACCGGGATCTTCCGCGTCGATACATACGCCCTGAAAGGCGGCGAGACGGCGCGAGTAATGGTCGCGCACGAAGAGGTTCAGCCCGCAATGGCCGCATACGAAGGGATCGGTGGTCACATTCTCGGTGACGCCCTTGCAATGCACGCATTGCACCCGCCGCGCCAGCGAGCCGCGATGCTCGGCCTGCACCGCGTCATGCGGCAGGCCCGCCTCCATCGCGTCGCGCTGCACCTGGCCCATCAGCCCCTCGGTGCCGGCCACATAGACCTGAAGCCCCATATGGGCGTCGCCCAGCACCTTCAGGATGCGCGACCGCCCGGCGACATAGCTCGGCACCTTGCGGAACTGCGCGGGTTTCAGCCCCTCGACCTGCGCGGCCATGTCGGTGCCGTTCGCCCCGGGCATGTAGATGACATGGGCGGTTTCCAGCAGTTCGGGGGCCTGCGCGAACAGGGCCAGCACGGCCTCGCCCCCCTCTCCGTCGGCCACGATCAGATGGGCCGGACCGGGGCGCGGCTCCAGCACCCCGTAGCGCGGGCGCGACCGGAAACTGGTGTCGAATTGCGTCTGCATGAATAGCGTCTCTCTCGCTTTGCGACCGCCGGTTCCCTCCGCCGCATCCGCCTGCCGCTGTCCGCGCGCCCGCCAGTGGATGAGCCGACAAAACCCTGTCGCACCTGCTACCTTCCCGGCGACGGCCGCCGGGCGCGACCGGGGCAGGAGGCGCACCCCCTGCCCCGCAAGGCTCAACCCTTGGCCGTGCGGCGCTTCTTCTCGGGATCGTGGAACGGCATCGAATGGGTGGTGGCCGCGATCTCGCCATGGGTGGCGCAGTTCACGGTCAGCTTGGTGCCCTCGTTGGCGCAATCCACCGGCAGGCGGGCGATCGCCACCGTCCAGTTGTTGAGCGGCGAGTGCATGGCCTGCGTCACCACGCCGACCTGCTTGCCGCCGCGCATCACCGGCGCGCCATTGCCCGGCACCTTGTCGCCGTCGAGCTTCAGGCCCCAGATCTTGAAGCGTTCCTTGCCCTTCAGCCGGTAATGCTCGTCCGCGCCGCGGAAGCCGGTCTTGCCGGGGCTGACCGTGAAATCGAGCCCGAGCTCCCAGAGCGTGTCGCCGCCCGGCTCGCCCTCGAACGGATACATCTCGGAATTGTCATAGGGGAAGAACAGCAGGTAGCTTTCGGTCCTGAGCAGGTCGAGCGTGGTGAAGCGGCAGGGGATGATGCCCATCTCCTTGCCCTCGTCGAGGATGCGGTCCCAGACCATCGGCGCGTCCTGGCCGCGCACGAAGAGCTCGTAGCCGCGCTCGCCGGTATAGCCGGTGCGCGAGATCATCGCGGGCTTGCCGAAGAGCGAGGTCTGCATGTGGCTGAAATAGGCCAGGTCGCGGATGCCCGGCACATGCTTGGCGAGGAAGTCCACCGCCGCCGGCCCTTGCAGCGACAGGTCGTGCAGGTTGTCGTCGAAGCGCATCGCCACGTCGCGGCCCTGCGCATACATCGAAAGCTGCTCGTGCCCGGCGCCGGCGCCATGCACCACCATGAAGGCGTTCGGGCCGGTGCGGTAGATCACGCAGTCGTCGACGAACTTGCCGCCATCGCTGAGCATGCAGGCATAGACCGAACGGCCCGGCATGATCTTCTCGGCGTTGCGGGTGGTGGCGCGTTCGATCACATGGCTGGCGGCGGGGCCGGTGAGATGGACCTTCTTCAGACCCGAGACGTCCATCAGGCCGGCCTTGGTGCGGATCGCCATGTATTCGGCATCCGGGTCGCCGTCATAGGACCAGGCGGTGCCCATGCCGCTCCAGTCTTCCAGTTGCGAGCCGAGTGCGCGGTGCCGGTCGGCCAGCGTCGAGAAACGCCAGGAATTGGTCATCGTCATCTCCCTTGGTAACGATAGGTCTTTTCACCAGTGTGAAACCGACTCGCCGGCAAATCAACAATCTTGTGCAAAAAAATTTCCTCTCAGGGAATTTTTCTGTCGGATGCCCCGGATTTCGTCGGTTTCGCGAGTGCCAAATGCGCGGCGGCGGGACCGGAGCCCCGCCGCCCTCCTTTCATTTCCGCCACTTACTCGGGCAGCTGGAAGAACCAGTTGGCCCAGAGCACCACGATCACCCCGGCGACCAGCGCGAGATAGGGCAGGATCCCCGCCCGGCGCGGCCCCAGGTCACCGTGATCCGACAGGCCCAGATCCTCCATCGCCTCTTTCGGGAAATGGCCCTTGTCCTGCACATAGTGGCGATACCAGAACACCGGCAGGATGAAGGAGGCGAAGATCCAGCCCGACCACAGCGCGTTGGAATAGCCCCAGACCTTCGCCCCGGCGCCGAGGAACAGCGCGTTCACGAAGGCGAGCAGCGTGTTGAACCCGATCAGCAGCGTCGGCGCCTTCCACGGACGGTCCAGATGCGGGCTGTCGATGCGGTGGATCCAGCCGGCGTTCAGGTTCAGGAAGTTGAACATGATATAGCCGACATTCGACACCGCGAGGACGTAGAAGTAGCCGTTCGCGTCCGAGGCCAGCGCCAGCAGGAACACGTTGAAGGCGAGGTCGGTCCACATCGCGCTGGTCGGCGCGCCGTGCTCGTTCACATGGCCGAGATATTTCGGCAGCCAGCCGTCGCGCGACCCCTGGTAGAGCGTGCGCGACGAGCCCGCCATCGCGGTCATGATCGCCAGGAACAGCGCGAGGATCATCAGGATCACGAAGATCTGGGTGATGACCGGCCCGCCGCCGACCATGCCGCCCAGCGCCTCGCCGATGCCGGTGCCGTCGACGATTCCCGGCGCCAGCATGCCGCTGGTGCCCAGCACGCCCTGGAAGGCGAAGGGGATCATGAAGAAGAACACGATGCAGAGCAGGCCGGAATAGAAGATCGCGCGGAAGGTGTCGGTCTTCGGATTCTTGAACTCGGCGGTGTAGCAGACGGCGGTCTCGAAGCCGTAGGTCGACCAGGCCGCGATATACATGGCGCCGAGGAACAGCGTCCAGCCGCCGATGTCCCATGCGCCGTCCGCGCCGGAATAGGCGGCGGTGGGCGGCACGATGTTGGTGACGTTCATGCTGTCGATCGCGCCGGTCAGGATCGGCACGAGGCCGACCAGCAGCAGCGGGATCAGCACGATCAGCGCCATGTATTTCTGCGATTTCGCCGTGGAGGCGATGCCGCGGTGCTGGATGGCGAAGATGATGAGCATCAGCACCACCCCGATCACGAAGGTCGAGTTGAAGTGCAGCGTGCCGAGGCCGGGCACGGTGATCGCCACCGCCTCCCAGGTGCGGGCGAGCGGCGTCAGCGCCGCCACCGCGTCGGCCGAGGCGACGGCCTGGATCGCGGCTTCGGGCGCGGCGCCGGGATTGGCGGCGATATAGTCGATCACCGATTGCGTCTCGGCGGTGTAGCTGCCGAGATTGGCCGCCACCCAGTCCACGACCTGCTGGCTGCTTTCCAGCGGGATCGGGAACAGCGCGTTCAGGATATAGCCCGCCGCGATGGCGCAGCCGAGCGACAGCACCGGCGTCCAGGCGAACCAGTTGCACCAGACCGAAAGCGGCGCGATCAGCTTGGAATAGCGCAGCCAGGCCGTCGCCCCGTAGACCGAGGTGCCGCCCGACTTGTTGCCGAACATGCCGGCCATCTCGGCATAGGTGAAGCTTTGCAGAAAGCCCATCACCATCGAGATCATCCAGACGACGAAGGCCGCCTTGCCCGCCACGCCGGCGATGCCGCCGATCGAGAACAGCACCAGGGGCGGCACCCCCGCCGCCACCCAGAACGCGCCTCGCCAATCCAGTGCCCGGACAAGCCTGCCCGAGCCGTTCTCCTGAGTCATGAGAAGTCTCCCTGTTCCCTGTTTGCGCATCCGGTCGCGGCTTGGCTCGCCTGTTCTGTGGGCCGGACGCCGATCCTGTCGGTCCTGTGCGGCCGGTCCCGATGCCGGCCCTCACACTGCTGCGGTCTCCTGTCAGTCGGGCGCGCGGGGCGCCTTCGGTTACCAGACTGGATCAGATTGTCGCAGGGGCGCGGCAAGACAAAGCACTTTTTTTCCTAGGAGGAATATTTATTGAGGAAAATATCCAAAAGCCCGCCTTCGGGCGGCCCGAAGGCCGCCCCGCCCGGCAATTCGGCGGGTCAGGAGGCCGAGGCGCCGCCCGCGGCGTGGCGCCAGACCTCGAATCGTATGCGGGCGCGCTTGTAGGCGTCGAAGATGGCCATGGCCCAGACGAAGAACCCGCCGGCATAGCGGCCGACGAAGGAAACGTCCGGCCCGGCGGTCATCAGGGTGAAGCCGCCGAGCAGGCAGAGGAAGAACAGGAAGATCAGCCCGCGCACCGGCTCGCCGTTCCAGACCTGGCCGGAACCGGGCAGCACGATGGCCGAGG
>JBDHSR010000137.1:0-8172 GCA_039808305.1 Gemmobacter sp.
CCCTTGAAACCCCGGTTCCCATCGCGGCGGGCGGTCTGCCGCCGCGCGAACTGACGCCGAGACCCTGCGGAAATGAAAAGGGCCGGTCCCGCGACCGGCCCTTCCCTATGCGCTCCGCCCTGCGTTCACTCGCGGTTGCCGAGGAATTGCAGCAGGAACATGAACAGGTTGATGAAGTCGAGATAGAGGTTCAGCGCCCCCATGATCGCCGACTTCGCCAGCCATTCCCGGTCGCCATACTGGGCGTGCTGGATATAGGTGTTCTTGATGTTCTGCGTGTCGAAGGCGGTCAGCCCCGCGAAGAGCAGCACGCCGATCACCGAGATGGCGAATTGCAGCGCGCTCGACGCGACGAAGATGTTCACCACCGAGGCGACGATGATGCCGATCAGGCCCATCATCAGGAAGGCGCCGAAGGCGCTCAGATCCCGCTTGGTGGTATAGCCGTAAAGGCTCAGCCCCGCGAAGGCGATGGCGGTCACCAGGAAGGTGGTCGCGATCGAGGTGCCGGTGAAGACGAGGAAGATCGAGCTGAGCGAGACGCCCATCGCCACGGCGTAGACGTAGAAGAACAGTTGCGCGGCGGCCGCCGACAGCCGGTTGATCAGCGCGCCGAAGGCGAAGACCATGACCAGCGGCAGGAACATCACCACCCATTTCAGCGGCGTGGTGTAAAGCGCCACGCCGAACGGGCTCAGGTATTCGCCGGCGCGGATCTGCATCCCCGAGGCCGGGTCGCCGGTGACCGCGAGCCCGGCGATCGCCCAGGCGGCGGCGCCGGTGATCAGCATGGCCACGGACATCAGCCCGTAGACCTTGTTCATATGGGCGCGCAGGCCCTCGTCGATTTGCGCGGTCCGCGTGCCGACACCGGCGGTGCCGCGGATCGTGTTGTAATCAGCCATCTGTGCCTCCGAACAAGTCTCCCCGGCGCGTCCGTGGGTTCCGGGCGCGCCTTATGCCCGCCAATATCGGCATGGTTGCGCGGCATTTCAAGAAGTTCGGGCAGGAAATGCGCGGCTCAGAGCCGCCAATGCGCCGGCACGTCCCAGAGCCTGCGGGCGGCCTCCTGTTCGGCCTCGGTGTCGCTGACGCCGATGTCGCGCAATCCGCGCGCATCGAGCGCCGCCAGCGAGCGGCGGGTCCGCGACAGGGCGAGCAGCGAGAGCAACCGGCGCAGCAGCGGACGGCGGGGCGCGGCGGCGCGGGGAAGTGCGAGCGAGCGGGACATGGCATCGTCCTTTCGTGATGGATATGGCCTGGTTGATGCGATGTCGTGATATTGACTCGGCGCCATGAATAATGGAAATGAATGGTTGTTCGATATGTCATCACGAGGCTTGATATGCCGCGCAATCTCGACCTGACGGCGCTGCGCGCCTTCGTGGCGGTGGCCGATGCCGGCGGCGTCACCCGCGCCGCCGGCTTGCTGAACCTGACGCAAAGCGCCGTGTCGATGCAGCTCAAGCGGCTGGAGGACAGCCTCGGCACCGGCCTCTTCCTGCGCGCGGCGCGGCGGCTGTCGCTGACCGCCGAGGGCGAGCAATTGCTCGGCACCGCCCGCCGGATGCTGGCGCTGAACGACGAGGCGCTGTCGCGCTTCGGCGCGGCCGGGGATGTGACGCCGGTCCGGCTCGGCGTGCCCTGCGACATCGTTTACCCGGCGATCCCGCATATCCTGAAGCGGCTGGCGGCCTGCCAGCCGGGCCTCAGGGTCAACCTCGCCTCCTCCTTCACCGTGCTGCTGCGCGAGGGCTTCGCGCGCGGCGAGTTCGACGCGATCCTCACCACGGAAGACCGCCCCGGCTCCGGCGGCGAGGTGCTGGCCGAGCAGGACCTGGTCTGGATCGGCGCCGAGGAGGGCAGCGCCTGGACGAAACGGCCGCTGCGGCTGGCCTTCAAGGATACCTGCATCTTCCGCCCGATGACCCAGGCCGCGCTGGAGCGCGGCGGCATCGACTGGGAACTGGCCATCGAGGGCGACAGCGAACAGGCGGCCGAGGCGATGGTCGCCGCCGACCTCGCCGTCACCGCCCGGCTGCGCGGCCGCTGCCCGCCCGGCACCGCCGAGGTGACGGGGCAGGGCCTGCCGCCGCTCGGCCGCCTCTCGATCTGCCTCTATGCCGCGCCGACGCTGAAGGGCGAGGCGGCGCAGGCGCTGCTGTCGGAATTGCGGCTGGCCTATCGCGCCTGACCCGGCCGGCGCAGGGTATTTGGGTCAGGTTGAAGCCGCGGATGCCGGTGCTTCAACCTGACCCAAATACCCGAATACCCGCCCGGCCCGCATCTTCCTCTTGGCCCAAATACCCGAAAGAGGCCGGAATAGCCGAAAAAAGGCCGGGGCTCAGCCCTCCATCGCCTCCAGCTCGTCGATGAAGCCCGCGATCATGCTCAGCCCCTTGTCCCAGAAGGTCGGGTCCGAGGCGTCGAGGCCGAAGGGCGCCAGCAATTCCTTGTGGTGCTTGGAGCCGCCGGCCTTCAGCATCTCGAAATACTTCTCCTCGAAGCCCGGCAGGCCGCTGGCATAGGCGGCGTAAAGCGCGTTCACCAGCCCGTCGCCGAAGGCATAGGCATAGACGTAGAACGGCGAATGCACGAAATGCGGGATATAGGCCCAGAAGGTCTCGTAGCCGTCCATGAACTCGAAGGCGTCGCCCAGCGATTGCGCCTGAACGCTCATCCACAGCGCGTTGATGTCGTCGGGGGTGAGCTCGCCCTCCGCCCGCGCCGCGTGCAGCTTGCATTCGAAATCGTAGAAGGCGATCTGGCGCACCACCGTGTTGATCATGTCCTCGACCTTGCCGGCGAGCAGCGTCTTGCGCTCGGCCGGGGTCTTCGCGCCGTCGAGCAGCTTGCGGAAGGTCAGCATCTCGCCGAAGACGCTGGCGGTCTCGGCCAGCGTCAAGGGCGTCGAGGACAGCAATTCCCCCTGCGCCGCCGCCAGCCGCTGATGGACGCCATGGCCCAGCTCATGCGCCAGCGTCATCACGTCGCGCGGCTTGCCGAGGTAGTTCAGCATCACATAGGGATGCACCGTGGTCACCGTCGGATGCGCGAAGGCGCCCGGCGCCTTGCCCGGCTTCACGCCCGCGTCGATCCAGCCCTTCGTGAAGAACGGCTCGGCCAGTTCGGCCAGCGCCGGCGAGAAGGCGGCATAGGCGGCGGAGACGGTGGCGCGCGCCTCGTCCCAATCCACCAGCCGGGGCTGTTCGATCGGCAGCGGCGCGTTGCGGTCCCAGACCTGCAACTTCTCCAGCCCCAGCCATTTCGCCTTGAGCCGGTAATAGCGATGCGAGAGCTTCGGGTAAGCCGCCACCACCGCGTCGCGCAGCGCCTGCACCACCTCGGGCTCGACATGGTTCGACAGATGGCGCGCGTGCTGCGGCGAGGGCATCTTGCGCCAGCGGTCGTCGATCTCCTTCTCCTTGGCGAGCGTGTTGTGGACGCGGGCGAAAAGCTTGATGTTCTTCTCGAACACCCCGGCCAGCGCCCGCGCCGCCGCCTCGCGCGTCTCGCGCGCCGGATCGGTCAGCAGGTTCAGCGTGGCTTCGAGGTTCAGCTCCTCCTCCTCGCCCGCGACCTTGAACATCAGCCCCGCCATGGTCTCGTCGAAGAGCTTGTTCCAGGCCGAGGCGCCGACGACCGAGGCGTCGTGCAGATAGCGCTCCATCTCGTCGGAAAGCTGGTGCGGCCGCATGGCGCGCATCCGGTCGAACACCGGCCTGTAGCGGGCGAGCGCGGCATTGGCCGCCAGCAGCGCCGCCAGATGGTCGTCCTCCAGCCGGTTGAACTCCAGGCTGAAGAAGACCAGCGGCGTGGTGGCGTTGGTCACCTTGTCCTGCGCGTCGGCCATGAACTTGGCGCGCTCGCTGTCCATGGTGTTCTGGTAATAGCGCAGGCCGGCATAGGACATGATCCGCCCCGCCACCACGTCGATCGCCTCGTAGCGCTCGACGCAGGCCAGCAGGCCCGCCGCGTCCAGCCCGGCCAGCCGGCCCTCGTATTCCGCCGCGAAGCCGGCGCAGGCGCTGTCCAGCCAGGCCATGTCGCGGGCGAATTCGGCGGAATCCGGCGCCGGGTAAAGATCGCGCAGATCCCATTCCGGCAGCGCGCCGAGGCTGCCGCCTGCGGCATTGGCATCGAAAACCGGGGAAGGCAGCGGCAGCGTCATGGCGGACCTCAAGCGTGATTTGCCCCCATCTAGGTGCGCCGCCGGCCCGAGCGCAACCCTTCCCCCATTTTCTGTCCCTAAATATCCCGGGGGTCCGGGGGCGGCGCCCCCGGCGCCTGCCGCAGAAGCGCCCGCAGGGTGTCGAGCGTGTCGATCTCCGCCACCCCCTTGTCGCGCCGCCAGCGCAGCATGCGCGGAAAGCGCAGCGCGACGCCGGATTTGTGGCGGGGGCTGGCCTGGATCCCCTCGAAGCCGATCTCGAACACCAGTTCCGGCTCCACCCGCCGCACCGGGCCGAAGCGTTCGAGCGTATGGCCCTGCACCCAGCGGGTGATCTCGGCGAATTCGGCGTCGGTCAGGCCGGAATAGGCCTTGGCGAAGGGCAGCAGCGCCGCGCCGTCCCGCACCCCGAAGGTGAAATCGGTGAAGAGCCCGGCCCGCCGGCCATGGCCGGCCTGGGCGTAAAGCAGCACCGCGTCGACGCTCATCGGGTCGAGCTTCCATTTCCACCAGTCGCCGCGCCGGCGGCCGGTGAAATAGGCCGAGGCGGCGCGCTTCAGCATCAGCCCCTCGGCCATCGCCGCGCGCGCGCCCGCCCGCAGCGCGGCCAGTTCCGCCCAATCCGCGAAGCCGAGCAGCGGCGAGGCCGAGACCGGTAGCCCGGCGGGCAGGCCGACCAGCAGCCGGTCGAGCCGGGCGCGGCGCGCGGTCAGCGGCTCCGCCCGGATGTCCTCGCCCGCCGCCTCCAGCAGGTCGTAGGCCAGCAGATGCGCCGGCGCCTCGGCGAGGTGGCGTTTCGAGACGGTCTTGCGGCCGATCCGGGTTTGCAGCGCCGCGAAGGGCAGGGGGGCGCCGTCGCGGAAGGCGAGGATCTCGCCGTCGATCACCGTGCCGGCGGGCAGGAAATCGGCGAGCGGGGCGAATTCCGGGAAACGGTCGGTCAGCAGCTCTTCCCCCCGGCTCCACAGCGCGAAATGGCCGGGCCGGGCGATGAGCTGGCCGCGGATGCCGTCCCATTTCCATTCCGCGAGCCAGTCCCCCGGCGGGCCGAGGCCGTCATCCGGCGCGGCGTCGAGCGGCGAGGCGAGCGCGAAGGGATAGGGACGGGCGGAGGGTCCCTCCTCGCCGGCGACGAGGCTGGCGAAGCTGGCCGTCTCGGGCCGCCAGTCGCCGGCGAGCCGGTGGGCCAGCGTCGCCGCCTCCACCCCGGTCGCCTCCGACAGCGCCCGCAGCATCAGCCCCTGCGCCACGCCCATGCGGAACCCGCCGGTGATGAGCTTGTTGAACAGGAACCGCTCGTCCCGCCCGAGCCGCGCCCAGAAGCCGAGCACCGCCGCCTTGCGCGCCTCGGCCGGCTGGCCGGCGAGGCGCGACAGCGCCGTCACCGTGGCGGCCAGATCCTGCGGCGCGGCGGCGGTGGCGGGCGGCAGGACCAGCGCGATGGTCTCGGCCAGGTCGCCGACCAGCGCATAGCTTTCCTCGAAAAGCCAGGGCGGCAGCCCCGCCGCCTCCGCCGCCCAGAGCCGCAACTCGGTCGAGCTCGCGGCGCGGCGCGGCCGCCGGCCGGACAGCAGCGCCACGGCATGCAGCCGGTCGGCCTCGGGCGCGGTGCGGAAATAGGCGGTCAGCGCCGCCAGCCGGGCCGAGGTCCGGGTGGTGCCGTCCAGCGCGGCGAAAAGCGTGGCGAAGCGTTGCATGGCAGGGCCTGCCTGTGGGAGAGGGCGCCCGGGGGAGGCCGGGCGCCGGCCTGTCAGCCGATCAGGATCACCAGCCAGGCGACGCCGCCGGCGATGGCGGTCACCGCCACCGCCGCGCTGCCGGCATCCTTGGCCCGTCCCGCGCGCGGGTCGCGCATGGTCGAGATATAGTCCACCGTCTCCTCGATCGCGGTGTTCACCAGTTCTGCGGCCAGCACCAGAAGCCCGAGCGCGAGGATCAGCGCCCGCTCGCCGGGCGCCAGCGGCAGCGCGAAGGCCAGCGCGGCGGAGGCGAGGTTCACCAGCGTCCATTGCCGGATCGACTTCTCGCTGCGCCAGGCGCTGCACCAGCCCTGCCAGGACCACAGCGCGGTGTTCCGCAACCGCCCGAGTTCCGATGTCAGCCAGCCGGTCATGCGCGCCTCCCCTCCTGCCGTCCGGGCATTTGGCACGAGCGGCGCGCGCCTGTCCATGTCAGCGCGGCGTCTCCGCCAGAAAGCTGCGCACGCAGGTGACGATATGGGCGAAGCGGTCGCCGCCGAGATGCACGCCGCCATACCAGCGGGTGACCACGACGATGGTGTCCTCCAGCCCGGCCCGCTCCAGCATCTTCAGGATCAGCGCCCCGGCGCCGGATTCGCCGTCATCGTCCTTCAGCGCGGTGCCGTCCGACAAGAGGCACGCCCAGCTGTTATGCGTGGCCTTGGCGAATTTCTTCTCGCGCTTCAACTCGGCCAGGAAATGCGCGCAACCGGCCTTGCCGGCGACCGGCCCGCCGCTGACCGCGTATTTCGAGCCCCGGTCGCTCACCACATTGAGGATCTGCCGCATGCCGCCTCCCATCCGCCGCGCAGTCTAGCGGCGGGGCGCGGGCGGGGCCAGCCGGCTCAGGGTGCCAGCGCCTCGATCTCGGCCTTGTTGCAGCAGAAGCCGGGCAGGGTGGCGGGATGCGCCGGATCGGCCAGCCAGTCGCCGCAGAGCCCGGAGCTCCCGCAGCACCGGCAGCGCGCCACCAGCTCCGCCAGCTCGCTGCGCCGGAGCCAGCCCTCGGTCACCGCCTGCGGCAGGTTGACCCCCGCCGCCCGGGCCATGCCATGCACCTGCCACCACTCGCGCGGCGCCTCGACATATCCGATCATCCGACCCTCCGTCCGCTTCGCCGGGCCGATGCTGGGGCAGGGCGGCGGGCGGCGCCATGATGCAGATCAAGGCTCAGTATCCGGCCTGCGCCTCCAGCCGGCGCACCACCGCCGCGACCTGCGCCTGCCGCTGCGCGTTGGGCGGATGCGAGCCGAGGAATTCGTCCCCCGGATCGGGCAGGCGCGAGAAGAAGCCGGCGCCGGTGACCGGATCGTAGCCGGCATGCCAGGCGATCATCGCGCCGAGCGCGTCGGCCTCCAGCTCGAAATCCCTCGAATAGCGCCGCGCGCCCACCGAGGCGCCGAGCGTCTCCAGCCGGTCGAGCGTCGCGGCGTCCGCCCCGGTCACCCGCCCCAGCACCTGGCCGAGCACCGCCCCCGCCGCCGCCGTCTGCTGCTTGCGCGGGATATGGCCCAGGATGTGATGCGACGCCTCGTGCCCCAGCACGAAGGCGATCTCGTCGGCGTTGCGGGCATCGGCGATCAGCGACAGCGTGAAGCCGACGATGGGCCGGCCCATGCCGTCCACCGTCTGGAAGGCGTTGGGCGGCATGTCCATGCGCCGGTCGATGACGATCTGGAGGTCGCAATTCGCCCGGCCGCCGGTTTCCTTTCGGCAGACCGCCTCGGCCACCGGCTCCACCCGTTCCACCACCTCGACGAAGTTGCGCGCCGCCTGTTGCGGGGTCAGCACCGGCGAGGGCGCCGGCTGCGCCTGCGGCGGCGGCACCGGCATCGGGGCCTGCGCCACGCAGCCCGCCAGCGCGGCCATGCCGCACCAGATCCCGATCGCCCGCCAGATCCATCGCATCGCCTGCTCCGCGTGTTTTTCCGCCACCCTAGCAGAACCGGGCGCGGCGAAAAGGGGCCGTCCGTCCGGTCACGCTCATGTCGGCGATTCCGGTTGCGCCCCGGTGCGGCGCTGCTAGGCTGGTGCGATGTTCACCATCGAGCACGAATTCGACGCCACCGTGATCACCCTCATCGACGAGGGCGAGGACGGCTTGCAGGAAGACCTCACCATCTCCGCCTTCGACGATTGCATCACGCTGGAACAGGTGCATCCCGTCACGCAGGAGCCGATGGTGATCACCCTGTCGATGGGCCAGCTGCGCGACCTCGCCGCCGCGCTGGACCTGCCGGAAGGCAGTTACCGGCTGGAACG
>JBDHSR010000138.1:0-8144 GCA_039808305.1 Gemmobacter sp.
GCCGGCCCGCGCGCCCAAGGCCACCAGATGCGCCACCGGCACCGGCCAGGCGATCTCGCGCGCCTGCGGCAGCCAGGCCACCCGCCGCGCCCGCCGCGCCGGCGGCAGCGCCGCCAGATCGCTGCGCCCCTCTGCCGGGACAAGTCCGAGCGCCGCGCGCATCAGCGTGGTCTTGCCGGCGCCGTTCGGGCCGATCAGCCCGACGAACTCGCCCGCCGAAACGGCGAGGTCCGCCCCGTCGAGCACCCGCCGCGCGCCCCGGCGCAAGACCAGCCCCTCGGCCCGAAGCAGCGTCATGGCTCCCTCCGGCTGCGCCAGACGAGGTGCAGGAAGATCGGCGCGCCGACCAGCGCCATCAGCACCCCGAGCTTCAGGTCGCGCCCCGGCAGGATCAGCCGCACCGCGATGTCGGCCGCCAGCACCAGCGCCGCCCCGCCAAGGGCCGAGGCCGCCAGCAGCCGCCCCGGCCGCGCGCCGACCAGCGGCCGCAGCAGGTGCGGCACCACGAGGCCCACGAAGCCGATGGCCCCCGCCACGGCGGTGGAGGCGCCGACCGCCGCCGCCACGCCCAGAACCAGCGTGAGGCGCAGGCGCTTCAGGTCGATCCCCATCGACACCGCCGCATCCTCGCCCAGTGTCAGCGCCTCCAGCCCGCGGCCGAGCGTCGCCAACGCCACCCAGCCCAGCACCATCACCGGCAGGGCGATAGCGACATGCTCGAACGAACGGTCGGCGAGCGACCCCATCAGCCAGAACACGATGTCATTGGCCGCGAAGGGATTGGGCGAGAGGTTCAGCACCAGCGACGTGAGCGCCGAGGCCAGCGCCGAGATCGCCACCCCGGCGAGGATCAGCGGCATGGTGCCCCCCGTCCCCGCCATGGCGAGGATCAGCAGCACCGCGACCAGCGCCGCCGCCAGCGCGGCCAGCGGCAAGGCCAGCGCGAAGGCGGCGGCGAAGCCGGTCTGCAAGGCGAGCACCGCGCCCAGCGCCGCCCCGGCCGAAACGCCGACCACGCCGGGCTCGGCCAGCGGATTGCGCAGATAGCCCTGAAGCGCCGCGCCCGAGAGCCCGAGGCTCAGCCCCACCATGACGCCGAGCAGGGCGCGCGGCAGCCGGATCTCGCGCATCACCAGCGTGAGCGGCCCGCCATCGCCCGAAAGCAGCGCGCGCAGGCTCTCCCCCGGCCCGACGGCGGCGGGGCCGACCAGCAGCGAGGCGGCGAAAAGCGCAAGGCATAGCAGGCCGAGCACCGCCAGCAGGCGGAACCGGGTCATCCCGCCTCCCGCAGCCGGGCCAGCCGCTCCACGGTATCGAGCACCGCCGGCAGGCCGCAGATCCAGTCGCGGTCGTTGATCTCGACCTTGCGCGCGGGCAGATCGGCCAGCGCCGGATGCAGCAGGATGTCCTCGGCGCGCGAGCGGCCGGGATTGCGCGCGCCGGTGATCACCAGATCCGGCCCGGCCATCAGCAGCAGTTCCAGCGGCAGCATCCCGCCCGAGGCGAGGCCGAGCCGCGCCGAAAGATCCTCATATCCGGCGGCGCGCACCGCGTCGCCGGGCAGGCTTTCGCTGCCGGTCATATAGCCGTTCGCGGCATAGGTCGCGGCCAGCGGATGCGGCCCGCCCTCCTGCCGCAGCGCCGCCAGCCGGGCATCGAAGGCCGCCACCATCGCCTCCGCCGCCGCCTCGCGATGCAGCAGGCGGCCCATGTCGAGGATCTCGGTCCGCACATCGTCGAGCGAGCGCGCCGGCTCCACCGTCACCACCCGCACGCCGAGGCGGCGCAGCATCTCCACCGTGGCGCGGCCGGAATAGCTGCCGGCCAGCACCAGATCGGGGCGCAGCAGATAGATCTCCTCGGCCAGCCCGCGATGCACCGGCCAGCCCGCCGCCTCTGCCGCCATCAGCGAGGCCCCCGGATCGCGGGCGAGCCACGAGACCGCCCGCAACTGCCCCGGCGCCGCCAGCGCCATGGCGAGCTGATCGGTGCAGAGGTTCATCGACACCACCCGCCGCGGCGCCTCTTGCGCCGCGACAGGCGCGCAAAGCGCCAGCAGGACGGCCAGCAAAGGGGCCAGCCGCCTCAGCACCGTTCAGCGCCCGACACCGACATAGGTCTCGAACCCCGCCGCCAGCACCTCGTCGCGGTCGTAGATGTTGCGCAGGTCGGCCATGCGGGGATGCGCCATCTTGCGGGCGAGCTTGCCGAGATCCAGCGCGCGGAACTCGTTCCATTCGGTCAGGATCACGATGAGGTCCGATCCCTGCGCCGCGCCATAGGCGCTTTCCACCCATTTCACGCCGGGCAGCAGCGCCTCGCCCTCGCGCCGCCCCTCCGGGTCCACCACGCGCACCTTCGCCCCCGCCCCCACCAGCGCCGGCACGATGGTGAGCGAGGGCGCGTCGCGCATGTCGTCGGTATTGGGCTTGAAGGTCACGCCCAGCACCGTGATCACCTTGTCGCGCAGCGCGCCATCGCAGAGATCCTCCAGCTTCTCGATCATGCGGTGCTTGATCTCTTCGTTCACCCGGATCACCGTCTCGGTGATCTGCATCGGCACCGCATGGTCCTGCCCGATCCGGGCCAGCGCCTTGGTGTCCTTGGGGAAGCACGATCCGCCATAGCCCGGCCCGGCATGGAGGAACTTCGCCCCGATCCGGCCATCCATGCCGATGCCCTTGCTCACCGCCTTCACATCCGCCCCCACCCGCTCGCAGAGCGAGGCGATCTCGTTGATGAAGGTGATCTTGGTGGCGAGGAAGGCGTTGGCGGCGTATTTGATCATCTCGGCGGATTCGAGATTGGTATAGACCACCGGGAACTCGCGCAGCGACAGCGGGCGGTAGATATCCTGCATCACCTTGCGGGCGCGCTCGGTCTCGACGCCGACCACCACGCGGTCGGGACGCATGAAATCGTCGATCGCCGCCCCCTCGCGCAGGAATTCCGGGTTCGAGGCCACGTCGAAGGGCTTGTCGCCCGCCGTCCGGGCCACCGCCTCGGCCACCTTGCGGTTGGTGCCGACGGGCACGGTGGATTTGGTGACGATCACCGCGTAATCGGTCAGCGCCGCGCCGATCTCCTCGGCCGCCGCCATCACATAGCGCAGGTCGGCATGGCCGTCGCCGCGCCGGGTGGGGGTGCCGACCGCGATGAACACCGCCTCGGCCCCGGACAGCGCCTCGGCCAGATCGAGCGTGAAGGACAGCCGCCCGGCCGCCACGTTCTTCGCCATCAGCTGATCGAGGCCCGGCTCGTAGATCGGCACCTCGCCGGCGCGCAGCTTCTCGATCTTCGCCGGATCCTTGTCGACGCACACCACGTCATGCCCGAAATCCGAAAAGCATACGCCGGAGACCAGTCCGACATAGCCCGTTCCAATCATCGCAATCTTCATGTTCCAGCCTGCATATCCCGGGCCATACCCTGCGCCGTTCTTGGCGCGCGGAACCCGGCCTGTCAAACCGACTTAAGATAATACGACGCGAAAACCGGGCTTTGTTGCGCGGGGCGGGACGATTTGCCCCGGCTCAGCCGGTGGCGGCCCCGACCGGCGGCGTCACGGCGCGGCGGCGGATCACCGCCTCGCGCCAGGTGATGTAGCTGATCGCGGCGATGATGACCGCGCCGCCGAGCAGCACCCAGCCGTCGACCCCCTCGCCGAAGACCAGAAGGCCCAGCAGCGTCGCCCAGACCAGTTGCAGGAAGGTCACCGGCTGCGTCACCGTCATCGGCGCCACCGCGAAGGCGCGGGTCATGCAGTAATGCCCCGATGTGGCGCAGAGCGCCACCGCCGCCAGCGCCAGCAGTTGCGTCAGGCTGACCGGCACCCAGACCCAGAGCGCGAAGGGCAGAAGGCCGATGGTGACGCAAAGGCTCATCATCGCGACGATCACCGTGGCCGAGACCCGGCCCGTCAGCCCCTTGGCGCAAAGGTAGGAGCCGGCGAAGCCGAAGGCCGCCGCGATCTGCGCCAGATGGCCGGGGCCGAGTTCGCGCAACCCCGGCCGCAGCACGATCAGCGCGCCGCAGATCGCCACCAGCACGGCGAGGATACGCCGCATCGCCAGAACCTCGCCGAAGAACAGCACGGCGCCCAGCGTGACGAGGATCGGGTTCAGGTAGCCGATGGCGGTCACCTCGGCCACCGGCAGGCGGGCCATGGCGTAGAACCAGCAGATCACCGCCGCCGTATGCACCGCCCCGCGCAGGAGGAAAAGCCGCGTCACCTCCGCCGGAAAGCCGCCGCGCAGCGCCGCGGGCAGCGCCGGCAGCAGGAACAGCAGGCCGAAACCGAAGCGCAGGAAGGCCCCCTGCGCCGCCGGCAGGTCGGTACCGAGCCAGCGCACCAGCCCGTTCACCCCCACGAAGCTCAGCCCCGAGGCGAGCATCCACAGCACGCCCTGCACGGGCCGTATCTCTTGCCTGTCCGTCATCGCCGCAGCCAAGCGCAAGGCGGAGCCGGGCGCAAGCCCGGCATTGTGCCCGGCACAAACCGGCTATTCCAGCGCCAGCTTCAGCGCCAGCGCCCACATCACGCAGCCCACCACGATCTCCAGCACCACCCAGGCGCGCGGGCGGGCGAAGACCGGGGCGAGCAGCCGCGCCCCGAAGCCCAGCGCCGAGAAGAAGCTGAGCGAGGCCAGCGCCGCCGCCACCCCGAAAGCCAGCCCATGCGGCGCATATTGCGCCGAGACCGAGCCGAGCAGCACCACCGTATCGAGATAGACATGCGGGTTCGCCCAGGTGAAGAGCAGGCACATCGCGACGGTGCGCCCCAGCGAGACCGGCTCCTGCCCCTGCGGCAGCAGCGCCTCGCCGCCGGCCCAGGCGGCGCGGAAGCGCAAGGCGCCATAGACGGTCAGGAAGGCCACGCCGAGCCAGCGCATCGCCAGCGCGAAGCCCGGCCAGGCGGCGGCGATGGCGCCGAAACCGCCCACCCCCGCCGCGATCAGCACCGCGTCAGACAGCGCGCAGATGGCGACCACCGCGCCGACATGCTCGCGCCGCAGCCCCTGGCGCAGCACGAAGGCGTTCTGCGCCCCGATCGCCGCGATCAGGCTCAGCCCCATGAAGTAACCCGCCAGCGCCGCCTCAGGCATCGGACAGCCCCCGCCGCATGTTCTCCGGTTCCATCCCGCCCATCCTGCCGCCTCCCGTCTTTCCGCGCTTGACATAGCCGCCCGGGTCCGGCGCAATCCAGTTAATCTTTCTATCTCCGATGAAGTTTTGCTTATGCTGGACTATCCCAATCTCGCCGCCCTCGCCGCCGTCCACCGGCGCGGCTCGTTCGATCTGGCGGCGGCGCAGCTCGGCGTCACGCCCTCCGCCGTGTCGCAGCGCGTCAAGGCGCTGGAGGAGCGGATCGGCGCCCTGCTGATCCGGCGCGGCCAGCCCTGCGCGGCGACCGCCACCGGCCTGCGGCTGATCCAGCATTTCGACGAGGTGATGCTGCTGGAAGCCGCGCTGCCGCTGCCCGATCCGCGCCCTGCGACAGTGCGCGTCGCGGTCAACGCCGACAGCCTCGCCACCTGGGTGATCCCGGCGCTGGCCGAGGCGCCGGAACTGCTTTACGACATCGTGATCGACGATCAGGACGTGAGCCAGGACTGGCTGCGGCGCGGCGAGGTGGCGGGCGCCATCACCTCGCATCCCGGCCCGCTGCAAGGCTGCGACACGCTGCCGCTCGGCCGGCTGCGCTACATCGCCACCGCCAGCCCCGGCTTCGTCGCGCGCTGGCTGCCCCATGGCGCCACCCCGGAGGCGATGGCCCGCGCGCCCTCCATCACCTTCTCCGAACACGACCGCCTGCAAGCCGACTGGCTCGCCGCGCAGGTCGGCGCGGGGATCGCCTTCCCCAGCCATCGCCTCGCCTCCTCGCAGGGCTTCGTCGATGCGGCGCTGGCGGGGCTCGGCTGGGGGATGAACCCGCTGCCGCTGGTGCGCGGGCATCTGGCCGCCGGACGGCTGGTCGAGCTGATCCCCGGCAGCGCCCGCGACGTGCCGCTGCACTGGCAATTCGCCCGCCGCACCGCCCCGGCGCTGGCCGCGCTGACCCGCGCCCTGCGGGCCGCCGCCGCGCGGCTCCTGCTGCCGCCGGGATGACGGGCTTGCCGGGCGGACCGGCCCATGCGATTCTTCCGGCGTTTTCAGGGAGAGCTTCATGGCGGTCTTTCACAGCGACACGAGAATGGATTTCGGCTCCAAGGCATTCGACGCCGGCCTCGCCGCCTTCGCGCAACTGCCGGCCGGTGGCATCGTCGCCACGACCATGGCCTCCGGTCCATGGGAGGTGCGGCTTTACGGGCTCCACCAGATCTGGGAGCGGGTCCAGCCCGACAGCACGCAGGCCGTCATCCTCAAGGACGGCACCGGCGCGGATGCCCCGATCTTCGGCAAGGGCCTCGCCCTGTCGGGGGGCGGCTTCACCGCCGGCACGGTGCAGGGCTGGAGCACTTCCGGCTTCCTGCTGATGGGCACGCGGCTCGACGCCGCCACCGTCAGCGCCGCCGCCCGCAGCAAGACCCTGGCCGACGACGCGGCGCTGCTGCGCAAGGCGCTCGGCGGCAACGACCTCATCATCCTGTCCGGGGGCAATGATCGCGTCTCGGGACTGGCCGGGCGCGACCTGCTCGGCGGCAATGACGGCAACGACCGGCTGGAGGGCGGCAAGGGCGCCGACGTGCTGACCGGCGGGGCCGGCAACGACCGCCTGCTGGGCGGCGCCGGCGGCGACCTGCTGGCGGGCGGCGACGGCAACGACACGCTGGCGGGCGGCGCGGGCAACGACCTGCTCGACGGCTCGACCGGCGACGACCGGCTGACCGGCGGCAAGGGCGCCGACATCTTCGCCTTCCGCCCCGGCGACAACGGCGCCACCGTCACCGATTTCAACCCCGACGAGGACCGCATCGTCTTCTACGGCAGCCGCGGCTTCGTCGACGCCACGATCGCCAGGGAGGGCGGCGATACCCGCATCTCCTTCAACGGCGGCAGCATCCTGCTGCTCGACACCGCCCCGCGCGAGATCCGCGGCACGTTGGAATTCGGCGCCGCGCGCGACCCGGTGACCGCCCATCTGGCCGATTTCCTCGACGGCTGGAGCTTCATCCTCTGACGGAAAACCGGACGCCGCATCGCGGCCTCCGCATCCAGGCATCATCCGTTCGGAAATATCCTCGGGGGGAGCGCCGCAGGCGCGTGGGGAGCAGACAGTCCCCCTGCCCCGCCGAGAACGGGGCCCCGCCCGAAAAACGAAGCCCCCGCGCCTTGCGGGGGCCTGCCATTGTTGCGGAAGCGCCCGGCCTCAGCCCAGTTGCGCCGCAACCTCGTCGGACATGTCGAAATTGTGGGTGACGGTCTGCACGTCGTCATCCTCCTCCAGCATGTCGATCAGCCGCATCAGCTTCTGCGCGGTGTCCAGATCGACCTCGGTGCGCGACTGAGGCTTCCAGATCAGCTTGGCCTCGGTCGATTCGCCCAGCGCCTTCTCCAGCGCGTCCGACACGTCCGACAGGTTCTCCACCGCGCAATAGATCCAGTGGCCCTCGTCGTCCGACTCCACGTCGTCCGCCCCGGCCTCCAGCGCGGCCATCATCACCGTGTCGGCATCGCCCGCGGCGGCCGGATAGCTGATCTCGCCCACCCGGTCGAAGCTGTGGGAGACCGAGCCGGTCTGCCCCAGATTGCCGCCGCATTTGGTGAAATAGCTGCGCACATTGGAGGCGGTGCGGTTCACGTTGTCGGTCATCGCCTCGACGATCACCGCGATGCCGCTCACGCCGTAACCCTCATAGCGGATCTCGGTATAGCTCTCCGCGTCGCCGCCCTGCGATTTCTTGATCGCACGCTCGATCACGTCCTTGGGCATCGACACGGCCTTGGCCGCCTTCACCGCCAGCCGCAGGCGGGGGTTCTTGTCGGGGTCGGGGTCGCCCATCTTGGCGGCGACGGTGATCTCCTTCGCCAGCTTCGAGAACATCTTGGAGCGCAGCTTGTCCTGCTTGCCCTTGCGATGCTGGATGTTCGCCCATTTCGAATGGCCCGCCATGGCCCTCACTCCGGTCGCAATTTCGCTGGTGGGGCCGCTCTACACCAGAGAAGGGGAAAACGGCAACCCCCCGGCCCGGAGATCGTGGCGG
>JBDHSR010000139.1:0-8141 GCA_039808305.1 Gemmobacter sp.
TCTTCGCCACGAAGTCGGTTTCCGAGTTGATCTCGACCGCGACGCCGCGCCCGTTCGACACGGCGACCCCGATCAGACCCTCGGCCGCCACGCGGTCGGCCTTCTTGGCGGCCTTGGCGAGGCCCTTGGTGCGCAGCCAGTCGACGGCGGCTTCCATGTCGCCGTTGGTCTCGGTCAGCGCCTTCTTGGCGTCCATCATGCCCGCGCCGGTCGATTCGCGCAGTTCCTTCACCATAGCAGCGGTGATCGTCATCTTTCTTCTCCCAGAATCGGAAATGCCCGGCAGGATAAATCCCGCCGGGTCACGGGATGGTGACCGGGGCCAGACCGGCCCCGGCGCGGAGATCAGGCTTCGGCGGCGGCCTCTTCCTCGGGCGCCACGTCCAGCGCGCCGAGGTCGACACCGGCGGCGCCGAGCTGGGCCGACATGCCGTCGAGCGCGGCGCGCGCCACCAGATCGCAATACAGGCCGATCGCGCGGGCGGCGTCGTCATTGCCCGGGATCACATAGTCCACACCCTTGGGCGAGCAGTTGGTGTCGACCACGGCGACGACCGGGATGCCCAGCTTCTTCGCCTCGGCGATGGCGAGGTCTTCCTTGCCCACGTCGATGATGAACAGCAGATCCGGCAGGCCGCCCATCTCGCGGATGCCGCCGAGCGAGGCGGTCAGCTTGGACTGCTCGCGCTCCATGTTCAGCCGCTCTTTCTTGGTCAGGCCCTCGGCGCCGTTGGCCAAGAGCTCGTCGAACTGCTTCAGGCGCTGGATCGACTGCGAGACGGTCTTCCAGTTGGTGAGCGTGCCGCCCAGCCAGCGGTGGTTCATGTAATATTGCGCACATTTCTCGGCGGCCTCGGCCACCGGCTTCTGCGCCTGCCGCTTGGTGCCGACGAAGAGGATGCGGCCGCCCTTGGCCACGGTGTCGCGCACCACCTTCAGCGCCTGGTCCAGCATCGGGACGGTCTGCGTCAGGTCGATGATGTGGATGCCGTTGCGGTCGCCGTAGATGTATTCGCCCATCTTCGGGTTCCAGCGCTGGGTCTGGTGGCCGTAGTGAACGCCAGCTTCAAGCAGCTGACGCATGGAAAACTCGGGGAGCGCCATGTCCATGTCCTTTCCGGTTTGCGCCTCGGCGGAGCCTTGAGGGTGTGAACCCAACCGGCGGACCCAAGGGGATGTCTCCCCCGAGGGCCCAAGCCCCGCCTGTGAAGTGGCGCCGCTTTACTCCCGCCGCGCGGGGATTGCAAGCGCCCCTGCCCCGGTCTTTCGCGGAATGGCGGACCTTTCAATGGGTATTTGTCGTCAGGTTGAAGATATATGCCGCTTCAACCTGACGACAAATACCCCCGCCGGAGGCATCCGGACCCGCCGCTTGCGCGCAAGCCGGGCATGGGCGAAAAGGGGCGCATGACGCCGGACATCCTCTGCATCGGTTCCGTCCTGTGGGACATCATCGGCCGCGCGCCCGCCGCGATGCGGCCCGGCGCCGACGTGCCGGGGCGGATCACCCGCCTGCCCGGCGGTGTCGCGATGAACATCGCGATGACCCTGCGCCGGTTCGGGCTGGTGCCGGGGCTGCTCACCGCCATCGGCCGCGACGCCGAGGGCGAGGAGCTGGTGGCAGTCTGCGCCCGGATGGGGATGGCGGTGGCGCATGTCTACCGCTCCGACGACCTGCCGACCGACCGCTACATGGCGGTGGAGGGCGCGAACGGGTTGATCGCCGCCATCGCCGATGCGCATTCGCTGGAGATGGCGGGCGACAAGATCCTGCGGCCGCTGGCCGACGGGCGGCTGGGCAGCGCGGCCGCGCCCTGGGCCGGGCCGATCGCGCTCGACGGCAATCTGACCGAGGCGTTGCTGGCCGAGATCGCGGCCTCGCCGCTTTTCGCCGCCGCCGATCTGCGCATCGCGCCGGCCAGCCCCGGCAAGGCGGAGCGGTTGCGCCCGCTGCTCGGCCATCCCGGCGCCACGCTCTATGTCAATCTGGAAGAGGCGGGGCTGCTCTGCGCCTGCGCCTTTCCGGGTGCTGCGGCGGCGGCCGAGGGGCTGATCGCGCGGGGCGCGCGGCGGGTGCTGGTCACCGATGGCGGGCGGCCCTGCGCCGAAGGCACTGCCGGCGCCGGCGTGATCTCGGAAACCCCGCCCGAGGTGCTGGTGACCCGCGTCACCGGCGCGGGCGACACCTTCATGGCGGCCCATATCGTCGCCGAGCGGCGCGGCGCGGATCGCACGGCGGCGCTTTCCGCCGCCTTGCAGGCCGCCGCCACCTATATATCGGGAGAGATCGGATCATGACTGCCCTGCCCCTTCGCCTCACCGCCGAAGTCGATGCCGCGCTGAAGGCGGGCCGGCCGGTGGTCGCGCTGGAATCGACCATCATCACCCATGGGATGCCCTTCCCGCAGAATGTGGAGGCCGCCCGCGCGGTGGAGGCCGAGATCCGCGCCGCCGGCGCGGTGCCCGCCACCATCGCGGTGATGGCGGGCGCGATCCATATCGGCCTCGACGACGCGGCGCTGGACCGGCTCGGCCAGGCCAGCGACGTGATGAAACTGTCGCGCGCCGATCTCGCGGCCTGTCTCGCGATGGGCCGGATGGGGGCCACCACGGTCGCCGCCACCATGATCTGCGCCGCCCTGGCCGGGATCGCGGTCTTCGCCACCGGCGGCATCGGCGGCGTGCATCGCGGGGCCGAGACCTCGTTCGACATCTCGGCCGATCTGCTGGAACTCGGCGCCTCGCCGGTCACCGTGGTCGCGGCGGGGGCCAAGGCGATCCTCGACCTGCCGAAGACGCTGGAAGTGCTGGAGACCCATGGCGTGCCGGTGATCGCCTATGGACAGGACGATTTCCCGGCCTTCTGGTCGCGTTCCTCGGGGCTGAAGGCGCCGCTCAGGATGGACAGCGCGGCGGAGATCGCGGCTTCGCATCTGATGCGCGGGCGGCTCGGCCTGCCCGGCGGGCAGCTGGTGGCGAACCCGATCCCGGCCGGGGCCGAGATCCCGCGCGCCGAGATCGACCCGGCCATCGAGACCGCTCTGGCCGAGGCCGAGGCGCAGGGCATCGCCGCCAAGGCGGTGACGCCCTTCCTGCTCGACCGCATCCTGGAGCTGACCGGGGGACGCTCGCTGGAGGCCAATATCGCGCTGGTGCTGAGCAATGCCCGCCTCGGCGCCGCCATCGCCGCCGAGATCGCCCGCCAGAAGGGCTGAGCCCTTCCCCGGCGGCTTGCGGAACCGGAAAGGCTGCCCCAGATAGGGGCAAAGGGGACAGGAATGGACGAGACCAGCCAGCCGATCCGCAGGCGCAGCCTGCTCGCCGCGCTTCGCGGCAGTTTCCTGACCGGGCTCGTGGTGGTGCTGCCGGTCGGCCTCACCATCTATCTCGTCTATACCGTGGTCGGCTGGATCGACAGCTGGATCCTGCCGCTGATCCCCTCGGGCTGGCGGCCGCAGGATCTGGTGGAATATTACATCGGCCCCGACGCCTATTTCCCGACCCGCGGCCTCGGCGTGCTGGTGTTTCTGGTCTTCACCGTCATCGTCGGCTGGGCGGCGCGCGGCATCATCGGGCGCAGCATCATCGCCGAGGCCGAGGCGCTGGTGGACCGGATGCCGGTGGTGCGCTCGGTCTATGGCGGCTTCAAGCAGATCACCGAGACCTTCTTCGCCAAGTCGGAGAAAAGCTTCGACAGGACCTGCCTCGTGGAGTTTCCCCGCCCCGGAAGCTGGGCGGTGGGCTTCGTCGCCACCACCGCGAAGGGCGAGATCGCCGCGAAACTGCCGACCGAGCGCAAGATGATCGCGGTCTTCCTCGCGCTCACCCCGCTCACCTCGGGCATATTGCTCTATGTGCCGGAGGAGGATGTGATCCTTCTGGACATGAAGGCGGACGAGGCGGTGAAGCTGATCGTCTCGGCCGGGCTGGTGGCGCCCAGCCCGCGCGAGATGCGGGCGCTAGCCGAAGAGGCCGCGCAGGTCGATTGAGCTTTCGCGGCCGATCCGCGCGCCATGCGCCGCGAGGAAGCCGTCGCAGGCCGCATGGCCGGCGGCGCGCAGCTTCTCCAGCAAGAGCGGCGAGGGCGCAAGCTTGGTCGCCGCCCCCAGCCCGTTCATCAGCGCGTCGTCGGCGACGATATGGATGTTCAGATCCTTCATCGCCCCTTTCGGCATCCGCCCCTCGGCGATCAGCCGCTTGACGAAATTCACCGCGCGCAGCTCGCCCAGGAGAGCCGCGTTGAAGCTGATCTCGTTAATGCGGTCCTGGATCTCGACCGGCGTCACCGGCACCGCGGCGCGGTAAAGCGGGTTGATCGAGACGATCAGGATGTCGTCGGGCAGTTGCGGCTGGTAGAGCGGGAAAAGCGCCGGATTGCCGGTGAAGCCGCCATCCCAATAGACCTCGGCCTTGCCGGTCGCGGGATCGTCGAGCTCGATGGCCTGAAAGACGGTGGGCAGGCAGGCGGAGGCCAGCAGCGTGGCCGGCGTGATCTCCTGCCCGGCGAAGACCCTGATCTTGCCGCTGCGCACATTGGTGGCCGAGACGTAAAGCTCCGGCCCCGCCGCGCCGCAGACCGCGCCGAAATCGAACTCCGCCACCGCCTCGTGCAGCGGGTTCTGCCAGAACGGGCCCCAGGCGTAGGGCGTATAGACCTGCGCCGCGATCCCGGCGGGCGAGACCGGCAGCGTGGCGGCGGCGGCCTGCCCCAGCGCGGTGGCCATCGGAAAGGTCTGGCTGATCCAGCGGGTGACGCGCAGGTCGCCCAGATCGGCGATCCGGCCCCAGAGCGCGGCGAGCGCGGCCTTCGCCCCCTCGGCCCCGCCCGCGAGCAGCCCGGCCTTCAGTGCCGCCGCGTTGAGCGCCCCGGCGGAGGTGCCGGAGATCGCCGCGATCTCCAGCCCCGGCTCGTCCAGCAGCCGCTCCAGCACGCCCCAGGTGAAGGCGCCATGCGCGCCGCCGCCTTGCAGGGCCAGACTGATCCGCCTCACCCCGTCGCGGCGCCTCACAGCGCGGTCCAGCCGCCGTCGACGCTGATCGTGGTGCCGGTGATCTGGTCCGCCGCCGGGCTGGCGAGGAACACCACCGTGCCGCCCAACTGCTCCACCGTGGCGAATTGCTTCGAGGGCTGGCGTTGCAGCATGACGTCGCGGATCACCGTCTCGCGGTCCATGTTGTGCACCTTCATCTGGTCGGGGATCTGCGCCTCGACCAAGGGCGTCAGCACATAGCCCGGGCAGATCGCATTGGCGGTGATGCCCTGCCCCGCGCATTCCAGCGCCACCGTCTTGGTCATGCCGACAACGCCGTGCTTGGCCGCGATATAGGCCGATTTGAACGGCGAGGCGGTCAGCCCATGCGCCGAGGCGATGTTGATGACCCGGCCCCAGCCCTTCGCCCGCATCCCCGGCAGCGCGGCGGCCGTGGTGTGGAAGGCCGAGTTCAGGTTGATCGCGATGATGGCGTTCCATTTGTCGACCGGAAACTCGTCGATCGGCGCGACATGCTGGATCCCGGCATTGTTCACCAGGATGTCGCAGCCGCCGGCCTTTTCGACCAGCGCGCGGCAGTCCTCGCCCTTCGACATGTCGGCGGCGATATAGCGCGCGGCGACGCCGTGCTCGGCGCCGAGTTTCGCGGCGAGGGCGTGGTCCTCCTCGCGGTCGGTGAAGCTGTTCAGCACCACCTCCGCCCCCGCCTTCGCCAGTTCGATGGCGATGCCGAGGCCGATCCCGGAATTGGAGCCGGTGATGATCGCGCGCTTGCCGTTCAGGCCCATGTCACTCTCCCAGACTGGTTCGGGGCAGAGAATAGGCGAATGGCGCCGCGCCGCCAGCCCGTTTCGCCGCATCGCGGCAAGTTGTTGCCGGGGGCCTCGGCGATGACGGGACTGTGATCGCGGGGAGAGTGGCGCGCCGCCCTCCGGCATGGAAAAAGCCGGCGGGAGGCCGGAGATCCGGGCACAAAAAAACGCCGGCACAAGGCCGGCGTTCAGTCTTTGAGGCAGGTTTCATACAGGCAAGAAACCTATCGAGCAGTGAGACCTTTATACCCCGCGACGCGCGGCGATCCAAGTTAAAAGTTTGAAAATGCTGGATTGGCGGAATAGGGTCCGGCCCAAGAAAAACAGGCGTTCCGGGGATTGTTGCCAGAATGACAGAAGATTTTTTCGGGAAAATCCGCGTGATCGCGCTCGCCGCCACGTTGATTCTTCCCGCTGGCCTCGCCCTTGGCGACTCACCCGCCCATGGCATCGCTATGTATGGCGACCCCGCCCTGCCACAGGATTTTGTGTCCCTGCCCTATGCCGACCCGGAGGCGCCGCAGGGCGGGCGGCTGGTGCTGGGCGAGAATGGCGGCTTCGACAGCCTCAACCCCTTCATCCTGAAGGGCAACGCGCCGAACCAGATCGCGCTCTGGACGGTGGAGACGCTGATGGGCCGCAGCCTGGCCGAGCCCTTCACGCTTTACGGGCTGCTGGCCGAATCCGTCACCACCGATTCGGCCCGCAGCTATGCCGAATTCACCCTGCGCCCCGAGGCGCGCTTCTCCGACGGCAGCCCCGTCACGCCGGAGGATGTGCTCTGGTCCTTCGAGACCTTGGGCACCGTGGGCCATCCGAAATACGCCGCCGCCTGGGCCAAGGTCGGCCGCGCCGAGATCACCGGCCCGCGCTCGATCCGCTTCACCTTCAACACCGCCGACCGGGAATTGCCGCTGATCCTCGGCCTGCGCCCGGTGCTGAAGAAGGCGCAATGGGAGGGGCGGGAGTTCACCGCCTCCTCGCTGGTGCCGCCCATCGGCTCCGGCCCCTATCTGGTGGCGGGCGTCGATCCGGGCCGCCGCGTCACCTACCGGCGCAACCCCGACTGGTGGGGCAAGGACCTGCCCTTCAACCGGGGGCTCTACAATTTCGACGAGATCCGGGTGGAGTATTTCGGCCTCGACACCGCGCTTTTCGAGGCGTTCAAGGCCGGCGAGGTCGGGCTCTTCCGCGAGACCAATCCGATGAAATGGCAGGTGAACTTCGATTTCCCCGCCGTGGCCTCCGGCAAGGTGGTGAAGGAAGAGATCCCGCATGGCCGCCCCTCGGGGATCGAGGGCTTCGCCTTCAACACCCGCCGGGCGCTCTTCTCCGACTGGCGGGTGCGCGAGGCGCTGATCCTCGCCTTCAATTTCGAGCAGGTGAACCGCACGCTGAACGGCGGCGTGCAGCCGCGCATCCAGTCCTATTTCTCGAACTCGCCGCTCGGCATGGCGCCGGGCGCGCCGGCGGAGGGACGGGAGCGCGAGTTGCTCGCCCCCTTCGCCGCCACCCTGCCCCCCGGCGCGCTGGAGGGCTATGCCCTGCCGGTGGCCGAGGGCGACGGCAACCGCCGCAACCTGCGCGCGGCGACGCGGCTGCTGGAGGAAGCCGGCTGGACGGTGCGGGACGGTGTGCTGCGCGATGTGGCGGGGCAAGCTTTCGCCTTCGAGATCCTGCTGGTGAACGGCCAGGACGAGATGATCTCGGCCGCGAATATCTATGTCGAGGCGCTGAAGCGGCTGGGCATCGCGGCCCGCGTCACCACGGTGGACAGCGCCCAGTATAAAGAGCGGACCAACGCCTACAATTTCGACATGACGCATTTCATCCGGGCGCTGAGCCTCAGCCCCGGCAATGAACAGTTGCTTTACTGGGGCGCGCAGGGCGTCGCCGAGCCCGGCACCCGCAACTGGCCCGGCATCGCCGCCCCCGCCGTGGGGGCGATGATCGAGCATATGCTCGCCGCCGAGGACCCGGCCGAGTTCACCGCCGCCGTGCAGGCACTCGATCGTGTCTTGACGGCGGGGCGATATGTGATTCCCTTGTGGTATTCCAAGGTCTCCCGCGTCGCCCATGCGGAGGCCCTGCGCCACCCGGAGGTCCTGCCGGTCTATGGCGACTGGCCGGGCTGGTCGCCGGAAGCCTGGTGGCTGGAGCCCTGAGGGCGCGGTGGAAGGCAAAGAGAGAAGAAACGAAGGCAGAGCAGAACCATGTGGAACAGGAAGATCCTGCTGATCGCGGCGCTTGCGGCGCTGGCCGGCTGCAACACGGTGGACGGTATCGGGCAAGACATCTCGGGCGGCGCCAACCGCGTCGCCGGCTGGGTCGGCTGAGA
>JBDHSR010000140.1:0-8133 GCA_039808305.1 Gemmobacter sp.
TGGCCGCGCATCCAGGCCGCGATGATGGACGAGGACACCATCACCATCGCCTATCGCGAATGGCGGGGCGAGCCGCGCGGCAAGCACCGCAAGGCCGAGGGCGCCGAGAAGCTGGGCGACTGCATCGACTGCATGGCCTGCGTGAACGTCTGCCCGATGGGGATCGACATCCGCAACGGCCAGCAGCTCGCCTGCATCACCTGCGGCCTCTGCATCGACGCCTGCAACGAGATCATGGACCGGATCGGCAAGCCGCGCGGCCTGATCGACTATCTGGCGCTGACCGACGAGACGCGCGAGCGCGCGGGCGAGGCGCCGAAAAGCGTCTGGAAGCACATCTTCCGGCCGCGCACCATCCTTTACACGACGCTCTGGTCGGCGGTCGGCATCGGTCTGATCGTGGCGCTGTTCCTGCGCTCGGATCTCGACATGAACGTGACGCCGGTGCGCAACCCGCTTTACGTCACGCTGTCGGATGGCGGCATCCGCAACACCTACGACATCCGGCTGCGCAACAAGCTCGGCTCCGAACATGCCTATGCGCTGAGCGTGACGCCCGATACCGACCTGTCATTGCGTATCGAGGGGGTCGAGGGTAACGTCGTCAGCGTGCCCGCCAACGACACGCTGGCCGTGCGGGTCTATCTGGAGGCGGCGCCGGGCAGCGCGCCGGCCGGGGCCGAGCGGACCGGGATCCGGCTCTGGGTCAGCGATACCGGCGGCACGGTCTCGGGCGACAAGCGGGTGCATCACGACACGGTGTTCAACGGAAAGGCGAAGTGAGATGGGCGAGATTACCGGGCGTCATGTTCTCGGCATAACCGTGGGCGCCTTCGCCGTCATCATCGGGGTGAACGTGCTGATGGCGTGGAAGGCGGTCTCCACCTTTCCGGGGCTGGAGGTGCAGAACTCCTACGTCGCCTCGCAGAAATTCGAGGCGGCGCGCGAGGCGCAGGAGGCGCTGGGCTGGACGCTGGCCGAGACCTACGAACCCGGCCGGGGCCTGGTGCTGCGCTTCACCGATGCCGAAGGGCGGCCGGTGACGGTGGAGGGGCTGGAGGTGCTGGTCGGCCGCACCACCTCCGCCGCCGAGGACCATCGGCCCGCCTTCGTGCGCGAGGCGGGGGCCTATGTCGCCGCGATCGACCTCGCGCCGGGCAAGTGGATGCTGCATGTCACCGCGGCGGCGGCGGATGGCACCCCGTTCCAGCAACGGCTGGATCTCTATGTGAAGGGCTGAGCCATGACCATCGCGGAGCGGATCCCCCCGGTCGAGGACGAGGCGCGGCTGGCGGCCTCGGCCTGCCCGGCCTGCGTGGCGGCGCCCTCGGCGGAGCGGCTGGCCGCGATGGCCGCGCCGAAGGATGCCCGGCTCATGCTGTCGATCCCGACCGCGCATTGCGCCGCCTGCATCTCGACGGTGGAGGGGGCGCTGGCCGCGCTGCCGGGGGTGCGCTCGGCGCGGGTGAACCTGACCATGAAGCGCGTCTCGGTCGAGGCCGCGCCCGAGATCGAGGCCGCGCCGCTGATCGAGGCGCTGAAGGGCGTGGGCTACGAGGCGCATGAGCTGGACGCCGGCCTGCTTTCCGCGACCGAGACCGACCGGCAGGGGCGCGACCTGCTGATGCGCCTCGGCGTCGCGGGCTTCTCGATGATGAACATCATGCTGCTGTCGGTCGCCGTCTGGTCGGGGGCCGAGGCGGCGACGCGCGACATCTTCCACTGGATCTCCGGCGCCATCGCGCTGCCCACCGTGGCCTTCGCCGGGCAACCCTTCTTCAAGTCCGCCTGGGCCAGCCTGCGGGTCGGGCGGCTGGGCATGGATGTGCCGATCAGCCTCGCGCTGATCCTCGCCTCGTCGATCTCGGTGTTCGAGACCATCCATTCCGGCCATCACGCCTATTTCGACGCCGCCGTGATGCTGGCCTTCTTCCTGCTGGCCGGGCGCTATCTCGACCATCGCACCCGCGCCGTGGCGCGGTCTGCGGCCGAGGAACTGGCGGCGCTGGAAGTGCCGCGCGCCACCGTCCTGCGCGAGGGCGCCGAGCTTGTGGTGGCGATCTCCGACCTTGTTCCGGGCGATCTGGTCCGGGTGCGCCCCGGCGGGCGGATGCCGGTCGATGGCGTGGTGGTCGAGGGCACGTCCGAGGTGGACCGTTCGCTGCTGACCGGGGAAAGCCTGCCGGTCTGGGCCGGCCCGGAAACCGTGGTCAGCGCCGGCGAGGTGAATCTGACCGGGCCGCTGACCCTGCGCGTCACGGCGGCGGGCAAGGATTCGAGCCTGCACCGCATGGCCGATCTGGTCGCGGTGGCCGAAAGCGCCAAGACCCGTTACACCGGCCTCGCCGAGCGCGCCTCGCGCGCCTATTCGCCCTTGGTGCATCTGCTGTCCTTCACCGCCTTCGGCTTCTGGATGTGGAAGACCGGCGGCGACATCCGTCATGCGGTGAACATCTCGGCGGCGGTGCTGATCATCACCTGCCCCTGCGCGCTGGGGCTGGCGGTGCCGGCGGTGGTGACCGCCGCCTCGGGCAAGCTGTTCCGCAAGGGGCTTCTCATCAAGCAGGGCACCGCGCTGGAGCGGCTGGCCGAGGTCGATACCGTGGTCTTCGACAAGACCGGCACCCTGACCATGGGCGTGCCGGAGCTCACCAATCTGGGCGAGCATCCGCGTCAGGCGGCCGAGGTGGCGATGGCGCTGGCCGAGGCCTCGTCGCATCCGCTGGCGCAGGCGCTGGCGCAGGGCGCGCGCGCGGCGGGGCTGCATCCGGCGCCGGTGAGCGGGCTGCGCGAGGTGCCGGGCTATGGCGTCGAGGGGCAATGGCGCGGCCGCACCGTGCGGCTGGGCCGCGCCGGCTGGTGCCGGGCCGAGGCGCTGCCGGTGACCGCGACCTATCTCTGCACCGGCGAGGGCGCGCCGCGCGCCTTCACCTTCACCGACCGGCTGCGCCCCGGCGCCGCCGAGGCGGTGGCGGCGCTGCGCAAGCAGGGCAAGCGGATCCGGCTGATCTCGGGCGATACCGAGGGCGCGGTGGCGAGCCTTGCCGAAAGGCTCGGCATCGACGACTGGACCGCCGGGGCGCTTCCGGCGGAAAAGGCGGCGCTGGTCGCCGAGCTCACGGCCGAGGGGCGGCATGTGCTGATGGTGGGCGACGGGCTGAACGACACCGCCGCGCTCGCCGCCGCCCATGTCTCGATCTCGCCGGCCTCGGCGCTGGACGCGGCGCGGGTCGCCTCGGACATCGTGCTGCTGGGGCAGGACATGGCGCCGATCGCCGATGCCGCCCGCATCGCCGGGCAGACCGCGCGGCGCATCCGCGAGAATTTCGCGATCTCGGCGCTTTACAACGTGGTGGCGGTGCCGCTGGCGCTGGTCGGCGCGGCGACGCCGCTGGCGGCGGCGCTGGCCATGTCGCTCTCGTCGATCTCGGTCACCCTCAACGCGCTGCGGCTGAAGTAATGGAAATCCTGGCCATCCTCATCCCCGTTTCGCTGGTGCTCGGCGGCCTCGGCCTCGCGGCCTTCTTCTGGGCGCTGAAGAAGGGCCAGTTCGAGGATCCGCAGGGCGACGCCAACCGCATCCTGACCAAGGATTACGACGACCGCCCGAAAAGCTGAGCGGGGGATCCGCGCACCCCTGCCGGGGGCGGGATCCGGTGGGCCGGCCGCATCATGCCGAAAGGCGGGTCCGAAGCCGGCTTCCCTGCCGGATGCGGAGGCCCGAGGGCCGGCCGCGTCACCGGGCCGGCTTGCCGCCGATCCAGACCTTATGCACCGCCCGGTCGTCGCCCAGCATGATCGTCGGGAACAGCGCTTCCCACAGCGTCTCCGCCCGCGCGCTGGCCTGCGCGATGGCGGGGGTGGAGGCGAGGTCGATCACCACCAGATCGGCCTCCATCCCTGGCGCGATATTGCCGATCCGGTCATCGGCCAGCAGGCTCCGGGCCGAGCCCTGCGTCGCCAGCCACCAGAGTTCCGCCGGATGCAGGGCGCGGCCGCGCAACTGGCCCACCTCATAGGCCGCCGCCATGGTGCGCAGCATCGAGAAGGACGAGCCGCCCCCGGTATCGGTGGCCAGCCCGATCCGATGCCCCGCCGCCTTCAGCCCGCCCATGTCGAACAGGCCCGAGCCGATGAAGGTGTTCGAGGTCGGGCAGTGGATCAGGCTGGCATCCGCCTCGCGCAGCCGGTCCTTCTCGCGCGGCTCCAGATGGATCGCATGGCCATAGAGCCCGCCGCGCCCCAGCAGCCCGAATGTTTCATAAGTGTCGAGATAGTCGCGCGCCGAGGGGAAAAGCCCGCGCACCCATTCGATTTCGTCAAGCTGCTCGCTCAGATGGGTCTGCATCAGGCAGGTCGGATTGGCCTGCCAGAGCGCGCCCAGAGCCTCCAGTTGCCCGGGGCTGGAGGTCGGCGAGAAGCGCGGCGTGACGACATAGGACAGCCGCTCCACCCCGTGCCATTTCGCCAGCAGCGCCGCGCTGTCGTCATGCGCCGATTGCGCGCTGTCGCGCAGCCCCTCCGGCGCGTTGCGGTCCATGCAGGTCTTGCCGGCCCAGATCCGCTGCCCGCGCGCCCGCGCCGCCGCCATCAGCGCATCGACCGAGGCCGGATGGATGGTGCAATAGGAACAGACCGAGGTCGTGCCATTGGCCAGCGTCAGGTCGAGATAGCGCGCGGCGATTTCGGAGGCATAGGCGGGATCGGCGAAGCGCATTTCCTCGGGGAAGGTGTAGCTGTTCAGCCAGTCGATCAGCCGCTTGCCCCAGCTCGCGATGATGGCGGTCTGCGGGTAATGCACATGCGCGTCGATGAACCCGGCCGAGATCAGCCGGTCGCCATAGTCGGTCACCCGCGCCTGCGGCCAGCCGCGCCGCAGCGCCTCGGCGGTGCCGACCGCCGCGACACGCCCGCCCTCGATCACCAGCGCCTCGTCCAGCCGCGCCGCCTCCGGCCCGGCCTCGAACGGATCGGCGGTGAAGGACAGCACCCGGCCCAGCAGCAGTTCGCTCATCGCATTCCCCTTCGCAAACCCCGGAAGCCTAGACCTTTTCCCTGAATCGGTAAATTTCCGTCACCACCCTGTTTCTTTGAAACTGCTTATCATAAGGTCGCGGCAATCGGCACGGAGGCGGGATGTCGGATCACGGGGCGGTCATCGAGGCGGAGGACGAGGAGGCGCTGGATCCGCGCCGCGTCGCCGCGATTCTGGAGGCGGTGGAGGAGGGCGATGCCGACAGGCTCCGCGATCTGGCCGAGCCGCTGCACGCCGCCGACATCGCCGACCTGCTGGAACAGATCTCGCCCGGTGCGCGGCGGGACTTCCTGCATCTCTATTCGCCGGAATTCGATGGCGAGATCCTGTCGGAAATCGACGAGTCGATCCGCGAGGAGGTGATCGACGCCCTGCCGCGCGAGGTCGTGGCCGAGGCGGTGCGCGAGCTCGAGACCGACGACGTGGTCGACATCCTCGAGGATCTCGAGGAACCGCAGCAGGAGATGATCCTCGGCGCGCTGGAGGATGCGGATCGGGTCGCCGTCGAACAGGCGATGGCCTATCCGGAATATTCCGCCGGCCGCCTGATGCAGCGCGAGGTGGTGGTCGCCCCCGAACACTGGACGGTGGGCGAGGCCATCGACTTCCTGCGCGGGGCGGAGCATCTGCCCGACCAGTTCTACCATGTGATCCTCGTCGATCCGCGGATGAAGCCGCAGGGCTATGTGACGCTGGGGCGCCTGCTGTCCTCGCGCCGCGACGTGGCGCTCAGGACCATCACCGAGGACAGTTTCCGCACCATCGAGGCGACCGAGGAGGAGGCCGAGGTCGCCTATATCTTCAACCAGTATCACCTGATCTCCTGCCCGGTGGTGGACGAGAACGGCCGTCTGGTCGGCGTCATCACCATCGACGACGCGATGAACGTGCTGGACGAGGAGCATGAGGAGGACATGCTGCGCCTCGCCGGGGTGGGCGACGAAAGCTCGATCTCGGACGGGGTGATCGACACGGTGAAAAGCCGGATTCCGTGGCTTTTCGTGAATCTGGTCACCGCCAATATCGCGGCCTTCGTGATCTCGCTGTTCGAGGGCACGATCTCGGCGCTGGTGGCGCTGGCGGCGCTGATGCCCATCGTCGCCTCGATGGGCGGCAATGCCGGGACGCAATCCCTGACGGTGGCGGTGCGGGCGCTGGCGACGCGCGACCTGACCGAATCGAACGCGCTGCGGGTGATCCGGCGCGAGGCGGGGGTGGGGCTGATCAACGGCGTCACCTTCGCGCTGGTGATGGGCGGCATCGGCTGGGCGGTGTTCGGGATGCCGCTTCTCGGGCTGGTGCTCGGGGCGGCGCTGATCGTCAACCTGCTGGTGGCGGCGCTGGCGGGCGTCACGGTGCCGCTTCTGTTCGACCGGCTCGGCCTCGATCCGGCATTGTCCTCTGGGACGTTCGTGACCACGCTGACGGATGTGGTCGGGTTCTTCGCATTCCTGGGGCTGGCGACGGTGGTGCTGCTATGACGATCACGGAACGCAAGGCGGCGGCGCGCAAGGCCGCTTTCGCGGCGCGCAAGGCGGCTTTTGCTGCGGGGCAGGGGCAGGCGGCGGCTCTGCTGGCCGATCTGCTGGCGCGTCAGGGCGGCAGGCCGCTCGCCGGTTACATGGCGATGCGCACCGAGATCGACCCGGCCGAGGCGATGGCCGCCCATACCGGCCCGGTCGGCGTGCCGGTGATCCTCGGCCCCGGCCAGCCGCTGAAATTCCGCGAATGGACGCCCGGCTGCGCGCTGGTCGAGGGCGAGTTCGGCGCCCGCATCCCCGCCGAGGGCGCCTGGATCGAGCCGGAGGTGGTCATCGTCCCGCTGGTCGGCTGGGATCGGCGCGGCTATCGCCTGGGCTATGGCGGCGGCTTCTACGACCGCACGCTGGAACTCCTGCGCGCCCGCCGGCCCACGCTGGCCATCGGCTTCGCCTTCGCCGCCCAGGAACTGCCCGAGGTGCCCATCGAGCCGACCGACCAGCGCCTCGACGCCATCGTCACCGAGGCGGGCGTTCTGACCTTCGGCTGAGCCGCGGCTCAGGCGCCGTGATCGGGCACCCGGCGCGAGGGCGCGAGATAGGGCCGGGTCACGTCGCGCAGCGTCGCGTCCAACGCCTCGACCTCCAGCGCCACCGCGCCGTCGCCGGCGAGGATCAGCAGCAGCCGCCCGCCGCCCTCGGCCCCCGGCTCGAACACCAGATCGAGCAGCGACAGCACGGTGTCGCGCTCCGCCCGGTCGATGCCCTGCGTCCTGACCGCCAGCACGTCGCGCACCAGAAGCATCGCGCGCACCCGCTCCGGCGGGCGCCCGGCACGTTCGGCCGCCGCGCGGTCCTCCCAGCGGAAGCGGTTCAGCAGCACGGCGAATTCGCGCCGGCTGCGGGCATAGGTCATGTCGGTGATCGGGAAAACGGCGTCCTGGGTCAGCGTGGCGAGGATCTTCAGATCCTCGCCGTCCTGCGCCCCCAGCCAGAGCGGCGCCTCGCCGCCATCCTCGAACCGTGCGTCGGCCATCAGCCCCTGATCCTTTCGATGCGCGCCCCGCAGGCGCCCAGCTTCTCCTCGACATGCTCGTAGCCGCGGTCGAGATGGTAGACCCGGCTCACCACCGTCTCGCCCTCGGCGGCGAGACCGGCGAGGATCAGCGACACGCTGGCGCGCAGGTCGGTCGCCATGACCGGGGCGCCGCGCAGCCGCTCCACCCCGGTGACGGTGGCATGGCCGCCATGCACGTCGATCCGCGCGCCCATCCGCATCAGTTCCGGCGCGTGCATGAAGCGGTTCTCGAAGATGGTCTCCTCCAGCACGCTCACCCCGTCGGCGGTGCAGAGCAGCGCCATCATCTGCGCTTGCAGGTCGGTCGGGAAGCCGGGGAAGGGCTCGGTCTTCACGTTCACCGCGCGCACCCGGCCGTTCTTGCGGCTGACCTTCAGCCCGGTCGGGGTTTCGGTGACCGAGATCCCGGCCTCGTCCAGCTTCTCGGCGAAGCTCGCGACCAGATCGAGCCGCCCGCCGAGGCATTCCACCTCGCCGCCGCAGATCGCCGGGGCGAGCATGTAGGTGCCCAGCTCGATGCGGTCGGCCACCACCGGATGCGT
>JBDHSR010000141.1:0-8125 GCA_039808305.1 Gemmobacter sp.
TGGGTGCGGTTCAGACGGCGGTAGCCGCGGGCGTGACGCATGGTGGTCTCCTATCGCGTTTTGCTTTGTGTTGCAGGACTTGCGTTGAGCCCTGCGTCGTTGGGGCGGAATTGCCCAGGGTTCCCCGTACAAGACGGGCATTTCGGGGGGCGTCGCCGCCCCCCGGAAGATCAGAACTGATCCTCGAAGCGCTTGGCCAGATCCTCGATGTTTTCCGGCGGCCAGTCCTCGACATCCATGCCGAGGTGCAGGCCCATGCCGGAAAGCACTTCCTTGATCTCGTTCAGCGACTTGCGGCCGAAGTTCGGGGTGCGCAGCATCTCGGCTTCGGTCTTCTGGATCAGATCGCCGATATAGACGATGTTGTCGTTCTTCAGGCAGTTGGCCGAACGCACCGAAAGCTCCAGCTCGTCGACCTTCTTCAGCAGCAGCGGGTTGAACTCCAGCCCGGTGTCCAGCTCCTGCTTGGAGGCCGATTCCGGCTCCTCGAAGTTGACGAAGACGGCAAGCTGGTCCTGAAGGATGCGGGCGGCATAGGCCACGGCATCCTCGGGGGTCAGCGCGCCATTGGTCTCGATCCGCATGGTCAGCTTGTCATAGTCGAGCACCTGCCCCTCGCGGGTCGGGGTGACTTCGTAGCTGACCTTCTTGACCGGCGAGAAGATGGCGTCGATGGCGATCAGGCCGATCGGCGCGTCCTCCGGCTTGTTCTTGTCGGCCGAGACATAGCCCTTGCCGGTATTCACCGTCAGTTCCATGTAGACATCGGCGCCGTCGTCGAGATGGCAGATCACATGGTCCTTGTTCAGGACCTCGATGCCGTTCGATTCCGAGATGTCGCCGGCGGTGACGACGCCCGGCCCCTTGGCCGAGATCGACAGGCGCTTCGGCCCCTCGACTTCCATCTTCACCGCGACGCCCTTGAGGTTCAGCACGATGTCGGTCACATCCTCGCGGACGCCGGCGACCGACGAGAATTCGTGCAGGACGTTGTCGATCTGGACACTGGTGATGGCACCGCCCTGAAGCGACGACATCAGAACCCGGCGCAGCGCGTTGCCCAGCGTCAGGCCGAAGCCGCGTTCCAGCGGTTCGGCGATGACGGTGGCCTGCCGCTGCGGATCGTTGCCCGGCCTCACGTCAAGCTGTGCCGGCTTGATAAGCTCGGCCCAATTCTTGTGGATCATGCGGTCTGCCTCCATACCTGTTCCTGGCCCATGTCCGATGCCGGGAACGCCCGAGGTGAAAACGAATGCGACCGGGCCGCGCGGCAACCGCACGGCCCGGATCGTGAAATTCCGGTCAGACGCGGCGGCGCTTCGGCGGACGGCAGCCGTTGTGCGCGATCGGCGTCACGTCACGGATGGCCGTGATGTTGAAGCCGACGGCGGCCAGCGCACGCAGCGCCGATTCGCGCCCCGAGCCGGGCCCCTGCACCTCGACCTCGAGGGTGCGCATGCCGTGCTCCTGCGCCTTGCGCCCGGCATCCTCGGCCGCCAGCTGCGCGGCATAGGGCGTGGACTTGCGCGATCCCTTGAAGCCCATGGTGCCGGCCGACGACCACGAGATCGCGTTGCCCTGCACGTCGGAAATCAGGATCTTGGTGTTGTTGAACGAGGAGTTCACATGCGCCACGCCGGCGGCGATGTTCTTGCGCTCCTTGCGCTTGATGCGGGTCTTGTCGCGAGCCATTGGTCCTGCCCTCCCTTACTTCTTCTTGCCGGCGATCGGCTTGGCCGGGCCCTTGCGGGTGCGGGCGTTGGTATGGGTGCGCTGGCCGCGGACCGGCAGGTTGCGGCGATGGCGCAGGCCGCGATAGCAGCCGAGGTCCATCAGACGCTTGATGTTCATCGAGACTTCACGGCGCAGGTCGCCCTCGACGGTGAAGTTCGCGTCGATATATTCGCGGATCGCCAGCACTTCGGCATCCGAAAGCTGGTTCACGCGGCGGGCGCGGTCGATCTTCAGGGCTTCGCAGACCTGTTCGGCGAAATGGGCGCCGATGCCATGGATGTATTGGAGAGCGATCGGGACGCGCTTCCCGGTCGGGATGTTGACGCCAGCAATACGTGCCACGCGTGTCTTCCTTCACTGTTGCGGTTCCGTAATGCCAGAACCTTTTTTCACAACCTCCGGCGCGCGAACCCTCAGGCTCCGCCCGGTATCCAGATCCATGACCGGCTGATGGAAAAAGCCACGGACGATTCCCATGCGGGACGCCGTGGCTTAGGGGGTTTTCGCCCCCCCGTCAAGGGCGGCGGAGGCGGGAGTCACGCCTTGTCAAGAACTTTCGCGATGGCCGCGCCGACCTCGGCCATCGGCGCCATGCCGTCCACCTGCCGCAGGTCGCCCTTGGCATAGTAGTAACCGGCGAGCGGGGCGGTCTTCTTGTAATATTCGCGCAGGCGCCCGGCGAAGACCTCCGGGTTGTCGTCGGCGCGCACCGGCTCTCCGGCCGCCGCCGCCTCCTCGGCGCGGCGCACGATGCGGGCGACCAGCGCCTCGTCGTCCACCACCAGCTCGATCACCGCGTCGAGCTTCTTGCCGGTCCGCGCCAGCAGCGCGCCCAAGGCATCGGCCTGCGCCAGCGTGCGGGGGAAGCCGTCGAAGATGAAGCCGCCGCCGGCCGGGCCCGCCATCTTCTCCTCGATCAGGCCGATGACGATCTCGTCCGTCACCAGTTGGCCCCTGTCCATGATCTCGGCCACCTTGCGGCCCATCTCGCTGCCCGAGGTCTTGGCCTCGCGCAGCATGTCGCCGGTGGAAAGCTGCACCATGTTCCGTTCATCGACCAGCCGCTTGGCCTGCGTGCCCTTGCCGGCGCCGGGCGGGCCGAGGAGGATGATATTGGTCATGATGCTCTCTTTCGTCTGTAAGGTCTGGAGGCGTCGCCTGGCCGGGCCAGCGGCTCAGCGACGTGTCGGGGCCTTGGCGCCGCTGCGCTTGCGTCCGCGAAGCTGCGATTTCTCGATCAGCCCCTCGTATTGATGCGCCAGCAGGTGCGACTGGATCTGGTTGATCGTGTCCATCGTCACCGAGACCACGATCAGCACCGAGGTGCCGCCGAAATAGAACGGGATCGCCAGTTCGCGGCGGATGATCTCGGGCAGCAGGCACACGAAGGCGAGATAGGCCGCCCCCAGCACCAGAACCCGGTTCACCACATATTCCAGATATTCCTCGGTCTTCTTGCCGGGGCGGATGCCGGGCACGAAGCCGTTCTGGTTCTTCAGGTTCTCGGCCACGTCATCGACCTTGAACGACACGTTGAACGTGTAGAAATAGGTGAAGAACACGATCATCGCCGTGAAGAACAGCAGGTAGAGCGGCTGGCCCGGCCCGAAATAGGCGAGGATCGCCGACATCACCGGCCCGCTCTGGGTATGCGAGAAGGCGGCGATGGTGGTGGGCAGCAGCAGCAGCGACGAGGCGAAGATCGCCGGGATCACGCCGGCCGGGTTCACCTTGACCGGCAGGTGGCTCGACCCGCCGTCGTAGATCTTCATCCCGACCTGGCGGCGCGGATACTGGATGTGGATCTTGCGCAGGGCGCGTTCCATGAACACCACGAAGGCGATCACCGCCACCACCATCACCAGCACGCCGACGATGACGGCCGGCGAGATCGCGCCCGAGCGGCCCTGGCTGAAGAACTGCGCCAGCGCCGCCGGGATTTCCGCCACGATGCCGACGAAGATGATGAGCGAGGTGCCGTTGCCGATGCCGCGCGCGGTGATCTGCTCGCCCAGCCACATCAGGAACATGGTGCCGCCGACCAGCGTGATGACGACCGAGGCCTTGAAGAACAGCCCCGGCTCATGCGCGAGATCGCCCGCCTCCAGGCTGACCGCGATGCCCCAGGCCTGGAACAGCGCCAGCGCCACGGTGCCGTAGCGCGTGTACTGGTTCATCTTCTTGCGGCCCTGCTCGCCCTCTTTCTTCATCTGTTCGAGCGCGGGCACCATCGAGGCCAGCAGCTGCACGATGATCGAGGCCGAGATATAGGGCATGATGCCGAGCGCGAAGATCCCCATCCGGCTGATCGCGCCGCCGGTGAACATGTTCAGGATCCCGCCGAGACCGGCCGAAACCTCGGACATGAACTGACGCAGTTGCACGCCGTCGATGCCGGGCACCGGGATATAGGTGCCCAATCGGTAGACGATCAGCAGGCCGATGGTGAAGAAGATGCGTTGGCGAAGATCGCTCGCCTTGCCGAGCGCACCCCAGCTCAGGTTCGCCGCCATTTGCTCCGCAGCAGATGCCATGCCCAGACTCTTTCCGAGACGCCAGTCTCTTTCATGGACGACGCCGCCGAACCGTTTTCCGGTCGGCGGCGCAGGAAAACTCTCGCGTGATGTAAGCGGTTCGGAGACCGCTCACAACTCTTATTCCGCCGAGGCCCCGGTCGCTTCCGCCACGGTCAGCGTGCCGCCGGCCTTCGCCACCGCGTCGATCGCGGCCTTCGAGGCGCCGGTGACCTTCAGCGTCACCTTCGTGGTGATCTCGCCCTTGGCGAGCACCCGGATGCCGTCATGCTTGCCCTTGGTGATACCCGAGGCGACCAGCGCGTCCTCGGTGATCTCCTCGGCGGCGTTCAGCTTGCCGGCGGCGATGAACTTCTCGATCAGGCCGAGATTGATCACCGCGTATTGCTTGGCGTTCGGCTTGTTGAAGCCGCGCTTCGGCAGGCGGCGGTAGAGCGGCATCTGGCCGCCCTCATAGCCGCCGATGGCCACGCCCGAGCGGGATTTCTGGCCCTTGATACCACGGCCGGCGGTCTTGCCCTTGCCGGAGCCGGGGCCGCGCGCCACGCGCTTCTGCTTGCGGGCGGCGCCGTCGTTGTCGCGCAGTTCGTTCAGTTTCATGTCGCATCTCCTTGGCCGGAACGCCCTCCCCTGCGACGGGAGCCGGGCAACACGGCATTTCTTGCTTGTTGAGCCGCGGCCCGGGGGCCACGGCGGCGCATATAGCCGCTCGCGCGGGCCAAGGCAAGCTTCACCTCTGCGCCGGATCGTAGCGCAGGAGCCTGAGCGCGTTCAGCGTCACCAGCACCGTCGCCCCGGTATCGGCGAGGATCGCGATCCAGAGCCCGGTCAGCCCGAGGATCGAGGTCACGAGGAACACCGCCTTCAGCCCCAGCGCGATGGCGATGTTCTGGCGGATATTGCCCATCGTGGCGCGGGCCAGCCGGATCAGCGCCGGCACATCTGCCACCCGGTCGCGCAGGATGGCGGCATCGGCCGTCTCCAGCGCCACATCGGTGCCCGACCCCATGGCGACGCCGATCCCCGCCTGTTTCAGCGCGGGGGCGTCATTGATGCCGTCGCCGACCATCATCACGCCGCCCTGGCCGCCCATCTCGCGGATCGCCACCAGCTTGTCCTCGGGCATCATGCCGGCGCGGAACTCCATCCCCAGCGTCCCGGCGATGGCCGCAGCCATGCGCGGGTTGTCGCCGGTGAGCATCGTGGCGCCGACGCCCAGCGCCTTCAGCTCCGCCACCGCCCGCACCGCATCCGCCCGCAGCTCGTCGCGCAGCGCGATCAGGCCGAGCAAGCCGGTCTCGCGGAACACCGCCACCACCGTCTTGCCCTCGCCCTCCAGCGCCTCGGCACGGGCCAGCGCATCGGGGGAAAGCGCGCCGCGCCCGGCGGCAAACCGGGGCGAGGCGACCCAGGCGCGGGCACCGTCCACCTCGGCCTCCACCCCCTCGCCCGCCAGCGCGCGGGCGGCGCGGGCGGGCAGTTCCGCCGCATCCGCCGCTGCCGCGCGGGCGAGGATGGCGCGGGCCAGCGGATGCGACGATCCCCGCTCCACCGCCGCCGCGACGGCCAGCAGCTCCGCCTCCGCCGCCCCGCCGAGCGGCTCCACATCCGTCACCGCCGGGCGGCCATGGGTCAGCGTGCCGGTCTTGTCGAAGGCGACCCGCGCGACCTTGGCCGCCGTCTCGATCACCGCGCCGCCCTTCATCAGCAGCCCGCGCCGCGCGCCGGAGGACAGCGCCGAGGCGATGGCGGCGGGGACCGAAATCACCAGCGCGCAGGGGCAGCCGATCAGCAGCAGCGCCAGCCCGCGATAGATCCACACCCCCCAATCGGCGCCGAGGGCCAGCGGCGGGATCAGGATCACCAGCCCCGCCAGCCCGACAATGGCCGGCATATACCAGCGCGAGAAGCGGTCGATGAAGCGTTCGGTCGGCGCGCGCGCCTCCTCGGCCTCCTCGACCAGCCGCAGGATGCGGGAGATGGTGTTGTCCGCCGCCGCGCGGGTGACGCGGATGCGCAGCAGCGCCTCGGTATTGATCGAGCCGGCATGAACCGCGTCGCCGGGGCCGCGCGGCTTCGGCAGGCTCTCGCCGGTCACCGGGCTTTCGTCGACGCCGCCCGCGCCCTCGACGATCTCGCCATCGGCCGGGATGCGGTCGCCGGGGCGGACCTGCACGATCCGGCCGGGGACAAGGCTGTCGGCCGCGACCTCGCGCACCCCCTCCGGGGTTTCCAGCAGCGCCGTGCGCGGCACCAGCGCCGAAAGCGCCCGGATGCCCGCCCGCGCCCGGCCCGCCGCCACGCCCTCCAGCACCTCGCCCACCGCGAAGAGGAAGACCACCAGCGCCGCCTCCTCCGCCGCGCCGATGAACAGCGCGCCGAGGGCGGCGAGCGTCATCAGGCTTTCGATGGTGAAGGGCTGGCCGTGGCGCAGCGCGGCGAAGGCGCGGGAAGCGACCGGGGCGAGGCCGATCAGGCAGGCCAGCACGAAGGCCCAGCCCGCCAGCCGCGCGGGCAGGACGAGCCCCGCCCCCCAGGCCAGCGCCAGCAGCAGCCCGGTCAGCAGCACCAGCCGCCCCTTCCCCGTGCGCCACCACGGCAGGCCGCGCTCGGCGGGGTCGTCATGGCTATGCCCCGAGGGGTCAGCGACATGAGACGGCTGGCCGGGATCATCCCCGCCATGGTCGTGGCCGGCAGCTTCGCCCGGGCCGTGTCTGTGGGTCCGGGTTCCGCCCGGCGTCACAGCGGCGGACTCGCCGATGCTGTGCCCATGGGCGGCGGGATCGTGACAGGCAGGGCCGCAGGCCGCGCCCTCCTGCCCATCCTCCGCGCCGCAGCCGCGATCCGGCGGCGCGCCGGCCGGCCGGACCCGTTCGGACAAATCATAGCCCAGCGCCCGCACCACCGCCTCGACCTCCGGCGCGGCGGTGCGCGCCTCGTCCAGCGTCAGCCGCAGCCGCTCGGCCATCAGCGCCACCTGCACCTCGCTCACGCCGGGCAGCCGCTCCACCGCGCCCTTCACCTTGGCCGTGCAGGCCGCGCAATCCATGCCGCTGACCGCCCATTCCCGGCGCGCGCTGCTTTGTCCCGCCCGATCCGTCATTTCCGTCTCCCGCGCCGCCGGCGCACACTGTCCAACGAATCAGACTTTGCGACCTCGAGCCACTGGAGGTTCAAGCCTTTTCTTCAGCCCCGCAGATGGGCCTGAAGCGCCAGCAGATCCGCCCAGGCGTCGCGCTTGGCATGGGGGTTGCGCAGCAGATAGGCCGGGTGCAGCATCGGCAGCACCGGCTTGCCCCAGACCTGCGTCCAGTTGCCGCGCAGCTTGGTGATGCCGCGCTGGCGCAGCACCGCCTGGGCCGAGGTATTGCCCATCACCACGATCACCTCCGGGTCGGCGAGCTCGGCGTGGCGGGTGAGGAAGGGCACCATCATCGCCATCTCCTCCGGCGTCGGCTCGCGGTTCGAGGGCGGCCGCCAGGGCATGACATTGGTGATATAGAGCGCGCTTTCGCTGTCGGGGCTGGCGCGGCCCATGCCGATGGCGGCGAACATCCGGTCGAGCAGTTGCCCGGCCCGCCCGACGAAGGGCAGGCCCTGAAGATCCTCGTCCCGCCCCGGCGCCTCGCCGATGATCATCACCCGCGCCTTCGGGTTGCCATCGGCGAAGACGGTGTTGCGCGCGCCCTTGCGCAGGTCGCAATGCGGATAGGCCGCCAGCGCCTCGCGCAGCGCCTCCAGCGTGGCGGCGCGCGCCGCCGCCTCCTTCGCCACCGCGACGGGATCGAGCTTCGGCGCGGCGGGCGGTTCGGTGGCCGGAGCCGGGGCGGTCGGGCGGCGCGGCGCGGCGGCGGCCT
>JBDHSR010000142.1:0-8121 GCA_039808305.1 Gemmobacter sp.
GCTTGGCCCCATGCCCAAGGCTTCCCAAGAGACGATCAGGACGGGATTCGCCGATGGTGCGGCTTGGCCCCGCATGCGACACCGCCTATGCTCCGCCGACCTCCATCCGGGTAACGCCATGGCCTCCACCCCCGCCCTCCGGCTTCTCGCGGCGCAAGGCGTCGCGGTGACGCTGCATCCCTACGACTACGATTCCGGAGCCGATGCGGTGGGGCTTGCCGCGGCGGCGGCGCTGGGGCTCGACCCGGCGCTGACGCTCAAGACGCTGATGGTCGAGGTCGATGGCCGACCGGCCTGCTGCGTCATCCCCTCCGACCGGCAGTTGTCGATGAAGCGGGTGGCGGCGGCCTTCGGCGGCAAGCAGGCGGCGATGATGCCGCCCGCGAAGGCCGAGCGGCTGACCGGCTATCATGTCGGCGGGATTTCCCCCTTCGGGCAGAAGAAACCGGTTCCCGTGGCGATGGAGGCCCGGGCGGCGGGCGCGGCGCGGGTCTGGATCAATGCCGGCGCGCGCGGCCTGCTGCTGGGCATCCCGCCCGCCGAGGCGCTGCGGGTGCTGGGCGCCACGGCGAAGCCGCTGGCGGCGGACTGAGCCTTGCATCCCGCGCCGGGGCATGAAACCTTGGCCCCTCAGCCCGATGGACCCGATGCTGCCGATCCTGTTGAAAACCTTTCCCTTCTTCGCGCTGATCGGCGCGGGCTATCTCGCCGGGCGGTTCCGCGTCTTTCCGGCCGAGGGGGTGGCCTGGCTCACCCGCTTCGTGTTCTACTTCGCGCTTTCGGCGATGCTGTTCCGCTTCGCCGCGACGCTGAGCCTTTCCGGGATCTTCGCGCTGCCCTTCGTGCTGGCCTATCTGGCCGCCTCGGCGCTGCTTTACCTGCTGGTCCTGCTGGTCGCCCGCGCGCGCGGCCGGGGGATCGAGGAGGCGGCGATGGAGGCGCAATGCGCGCAATCGGGCAATACCGGCTTTCTCGGCGTGCCGATGCTGGTCGTGCTGCTGGGGCCGGCGGCGGCGGGGCCGGTGCTGATGGTGCTGACGGTGGACATGGTGGTGTTCTCCTCGCTCATCACGCTCATCATCGCGGGCGCGCGCGGCGGGGCGCCGGGGCTGCATACGCTGCGCGTCCTGGCGGCGGGCCTGCTGAAGAACCCGATGGTGGTCTCCATCCTGGCCGGGCTGGGCTGGTCGGGCGCCGCCCTGCCGCTGCCCGGCCCGGCGGACGAGTTCCTGACCCTGCTCGGCGCCGCCGCCACGCCCGGCGCGCTCTTCGCCATCGGCGCCTCGCTCGCCGGCCGCTCGGCCGAGCGGCTGGGGGTGGCGCTCTGGCTCTCCTTCGCCAAGCTGGTGCTGCATCCGGCGCTGGTCGCCCTGTTCGCCTTCGCGGTCTTTCCGGTCGATCCGCAGGCGGCGGGCGTGATGGTCGCCGCGGCCAGCCTTCCGGTCGCCGGGAATGTCTATATCCTTGCGCAGCATTACGGGGTGGCGCCGCAGCGCGTTTCCACCGCCATCCTGATTTCCACGGCGGCCAGCATCCTGACCGTCACAGCCGTCATAGCCTGGATCACGGGCTGAGGAGGACCTTATGAAAACCGTTTCGGAAAACCGTTGCTTCGGGGGCGTGCAAGGCGTCTATACCCATGCCTCGCAGGTCTGCGGCGGCGACATGACCTTCGGGCTGTTCCTGCCGGAAGAGGCCGAGCGCGGCCCGGTGCCGGTGCTGTGGTACCTCTCGGGCCTGACCTGCACGCATGAGAACGCCATGGTGAAGGCCGGGGCGCAGAAATGGGCGGCGGAGGCGGGACTGGCGCTGATCTTCCCCGATACCAGCCCGCGCGGCGCCGAGGTGGCGAATGACGAGGCCTACGACCTCGGGCAGGGCGCCGGCTTCTACGTCAACGCCACCGAAGCCCCCTGGGCGCCGCATTTCCGCATGTGGGACTATGTGACCGAGGAATTGCCGGAACTGGTCTTCAAGGCCTTCCCGGTGGCGGAGGAGCGGCAGGCGATCACCGGCCATTCCATGGGCGGCCATGGCGCGCTGACCATCGCCATGAGCTTTCCGGGCCGCTTCCGCTCGGTCTCGGCCTTCGCGCCGATCGCCAATCCGACCGCATCGGACTGGGGGCGCAAGCAGTTCGCCGCCTATCTCGGCGCCGACGAGGCGAAATGGGCGCCGCATGACGCGACGCTGCTGATGCGCAAGCGCGGCTTCGACGGGCCGATCCTGATCGACCAGGGGGCGAGCGACCAGTTCCTCGACCTGCTGAAACCCGAGGCGCTGGCCGAGGCGATGGCGGCGCGGCGGCAGGGCGGCATCTTCCGGATGCAGAAGGGCTACGACCACAGCTATTTCTTCGTCTCCAGCTTCATCGAGGATCATGTCGGCTTCCATGCCGCGGCGCTCTATGACTGACCGGGCGATCTTCCGTTCGCGGCGCGGACAGGCACGGCGATGACGCTCTATATCGACGCCGATGCCTGCCCGGTGAAGGCCGAGGCCGAGACGGTGGCGACCCGCCACCGCCTGCGCATGGTGCTGGTCTCGAATGGCGGCATCCGCCCCTCGGCCAATCCGCTGGTGGAAAGCGTCTTCGTCAGCGAAGGCCCGGACGAGGCCGACAAATGGATCGCGGACCATGCCGGACCGGGCGATGTGGTGGTGACCGCCGACATCCCGCTCGCCGCGAAATGCGTGGCGGCGGGCGCCATGGTGCTGAAACCGAACGGCGAGGCGCTGACCCCGGCCAATATCGGCATGGCGCTGGCCACCCGCGACCTGATGGCCGACCTGCGCAGCGCCGATCCCTTCCGGCAGGGCGGCGGCCGCCCCTTCGGCAAGCCCGACCGCTCGCGCTTCCTGGAGGCGCTGGAGCGGATGGTGCGGGCGGCGGCGCGGGGCGGTTGACGAAAAAAGGGGGCGCTCGCGCCCCCTCTTGCCTGCGGCAATTCACCCCCTGAGGATATTTTCGGACAGAAAATGGACAGGGGCGCGCCCTTCCTCATTTTCTGTCCCCAAATATCCTCGGGGGGAGCGCGCGCAGCGCGCGTGGGGGGCGGAAAGCCCCCCTGCCCGGTCTCAGTAAAGCACCACCGAGCGGATCGACTCGCCCTTGTGCATCAGATCGAAGCCCTTGTTGATGTCCTCGAGCTTCAGGGTATGGGTGATCATCGGGTCGATCTCGATCTTGCCGTCCATATACCAGTCGACGATCTTCGGCACATCGGTGCGGCCGCGCGCGCCGCCGAAGGCGGTGCCTTTCCAGACCCGGCCGGTGACGAGCTGGAACGGGCGGGTGGAGATCTCGGCCCCCGCCGGCGCCACGCCGATCACCACCGAGACGCCCCAGCCGCGATGGGTGCATTCCAGCGCGTCGCGCATCACCTTGACGTTGCCGGTGCAGTCGAAGCTGTAATCGGCGCCGCCGATCTGGTCGAACGGCGTCTTGGTCAGGTTGACGATATGCTGGACGACGGAGCCCTCGATCTCCTTCGGATTGACGAAATGGGTCAGGCCGAAGCGTTCCGCCATCTCCTTCTTCGCCGGGTTCAGGTCGACGCCGATGATCATGTCGGCGCCGGCGAGCCGCAGGCCCTGGATCACGTTGAGGCCGATGCCGCCCAGCCCGAACACCACCGCCTTGGCGCCGATCTCCACTTTCGCCGTATTGATCACCGCGCCGATGCCGGTGGTCACGCCGCAGCCGATATAGCACACCTTGTCGAAGGGCGCGTCCTCGCGGATCTTGGCCAGCGCGATCTCCGGCAGCACGGTGTGGTTGGCGAAGGTCGAGCAGCCCATGTAATGCAGGATCGGCGTGCCGTCGAGCATCGAGAACCGCGTCGTGCCATCCGGCATCAGCCCCTGGCCCTGGGTGCCGCGGATCGCGGTGCAGAGGTTGGTCTTCTGGCTGAGGCAGGAGGGGCAGGCCCGGCATTCCGGCGTATAGAGCGGGATCACATGGTCGCCCGGCTTCAGCGTGGTCACGCCGGGGCCGACCTCGACCACCACGCCCGCGCCCTCATGGCCGAGAATCGCCGGGAAGAGCCCTTCCGGGTCTGCCCCCGACAGGGTGAATTCATCGGTATGGCAGATGCCGGTGGCCTTGATCTCCACCAGAACCTCGCCGAATTTCGGCCCTTCCAGGTTCACATCCATGATCTCAAGCGGTTTTCCGGCGGCGACTGCCACCGCGGCACGGGTGCGCATCGGCTCCTCCCTCTGTCAATTTGCCACAAGCTGTGCCAAAGAGTCGGCAAATGCAACGCGGGAAACGGCACCGATGATGGACTTTGCGAAATCGACAGCTCTTGTTCTGGCCCTCGCGCTGGCCGCCTGCGCCCCGGCGCCGGAACCGGCGCCGGTCGCCCCCGTGCCGCAGGTCCCCGCCGGGATCGACCCGGTGACCGGGGAACGGCTGGACATGACGCCGGGCCTGAACGACCGCGAACCCGATACCTGCCACGCGGCGGACCACCGCTATCTGATCGGGCAGAACGAGGCGGCGGTGAACGCGGCCGGCATCACCCGGCCGACCCGTTTCGTCACGCCGGGCGGCATCGTGAGCCAGGAGGAATACAATTCCTTCCGCATCAATTTCCACCTCGACGCGGTGGGCAATGTGGTGGGGATCACCTGCGGCTGATCCCCCGGCGATGAGGGGCACAGGCGGCCAACCCGCCCGCGCCCCCGCCTCTCATTCCGCCAGCAGTTCGCGCGCGAGCGGGATGACGCGCCGGCCGTAAAGCTCGACCGAGCGCATGAGGTCGGCATGCGGCGTGGGGCCGGAGGCGTATTTCAGCTCGAACCGCTGCACCCCCAGCGCCTTCACCGTATCGGCGATCCGGCGCGCCACCGTCTCGGGGCTGCCGACATACTGGCTGCCCTGCTCCACCTCGGCGAGGAAGGCGTCGCGCGTCATCGGCGGCCAGCGGCGTTCGCGCGCCAGCCGGTCATGCAGCGCCTTGTAGCCGGTCCAGGCGATCTCGCGCGCCGCCTCGTCGGTTTCGGCGACGAAACCGGGGGAATGCACCCCGAGCGGTTTCGGCGCGCGGCCGATCTGCTCGTAGCCCGCGTGGTAAAGCTGCACATAGGGCCGGAAGCGGCGCGGATCGCCGCCGATGATCGCCAGCATCATCGGCAGGTCATGACGCACCGCGCGCGCCACCGATTCCGGGCTGCCGCCGACGCCGACCCAGGTGCGGATGCCCTCCGGCCCCGCCGGGGGATAGACCGCCGGCACGTCGAGCGCGGGCCGGTGCCGCCCGGACCATTCCACCGCGCCGCCCCGGTTGATCCGGGTGAAGAGGTCGAGCTTCTCCTCGAACAGCATCTCGTAATCGCGCAGGTCGTAGCCGAAGAGCGGATAGCTTTCGGTGAAGGACCCCCGCCCGAGGATCACCTCGCCCCGCCCGCCGGAAACCGCGTTGAGCGTGCTGAAGCGCTGGTAAAGCCGGACCGGGTCGTCGGTCGAGAGCACGGTGACCGCCGTGCCCAGCCGGATGCGCCCGGTCTTGGCGGCGATATTGGCGAGCAGGATCTCGGGCGCCGAAATGGCGAAATCGTCGCGGTGATGCTCGCCCAGCGCGAAGGCGTCGACGCCGGTCTGGTCCGCCAGCACCGCCTGTTCCACCACATCGCGCAGCACCTGATCCTGCGGCAGCGGCGCCCCGTCCGGGCCGCGCGTCACATCGCCGAATGTGTCGAGAGCGAATTCCATGATGCCTCTCCTTGTTCCGTTGGACCCTATCTAGGGGCGCGGCGGCGATCTGTCGCCCTGCGGCGACGCACAGGGGCTGCGCGGCAAGGGCACAGAGCGGGTCCGGATCGCCCGAAACCGCCGCCCGGCGCAGCCTTCCATTTGCCGCGCCTCCCGTTCCGTCCTAACCTGCCGCCATGGACCTCCAGACCCGCCTCACCGCCGAAATCCGCGCCCGCCGCGCCGCGCTGATCGCGCTGACGCAGGACCTCATCCGCATCCCGACGCTGAACCCGCCGGGGCTGAACTACCGCGAGATCTGCGACTACCTGTCGGACCGGCTCTCGGCGCAGGGCTTCGTCACGGCGCTGGTCAGGGCCGAGGGCGCGCCCGGCGACAGCGCCGCGCATCCGCGCTGGAACCTCGTGGCGCGGCGCGAGGGCGCGCGGCCCGGCGATTGCGTGCATTTCAACAGCCATCACGATGTGGTGGGGGTCGGCCATGGCTGGACCCGCGACCCGTTCGGCGGCGCGCTGGAGGGCGACCGCATCTATGGCCGCGGCGCCTGCGACATGAAGGGCGGCCTCGCCGCCTCCGTCATCGCGGCCGAAGCCTTCATCGCCGCCTGCCCCGATTTCCGCGGCGCCATCGAGATTTCCGCCACCGCCGACGAGGAATCCGGCGGCTATGGCGGCGTCGCCTATCTCGCCGGGCAGGGCTGGTTCGACCCCGGCCGGGTGCAGCATGTGATCATCCCGGAACCCCTGCACAAGGACCGCATCTGCCTCGGCCATCGCGGCGTCTGGTGGGCGGAGGTGGAGACCAAGGGCCGCATCGCCCATGGCTCCATGCCCTTCCTCGGCGACAGCGCGATCCGCCATATGGGCGCGGTGCTGGAGGAGATCGAGCATCGGCTCTATCCGCTGCTCGCCACGCGGCGCACCGCCATGCCGGTGGTGCCCGAAGGCGCGCGGGCCTCGACGCTGAACATCAACTCGATCCATGGCGGCGAGGCGGAGCCGGAACCGGGTTATACCGGCCTGCCCGCGCCCTGCGTCGCCGACCGCTGCCGCATCGTGCTCGACCGCCGCTTCCTGATCGAGGAGGACCCGGCGCAGGTGAAGGCCGAGGTGACCGGGCTGCTCGACGGGCTGAAGGCCAGCCGCCCCGGCTTCGACTATGCGCTGCGCGAGTTGTTCGAGGTGCGGCCCACCCTGACAGACCGCGCGGCGCCCGTGGTCCGCTCCACCGCCGCCGCCATCGAACGCGCGCTCGGCCGGGCGGCGGAGTATGTGGTCAGCCCCGGCACCTACGACCAGAAGCATATCGACCGGATCGGGCGGCTGCGGAACTGCATCGCCTATGGGCCGGGCCTGCTGCACCTCGCCCATCAGCCCGACGAATGGGTGGGCGTGCAGGACATGGAGGACAGCGCGCTGGTCATGGCGCTGGTTCTGGCCGACCTGCTGGGCGACGTTGCGACCGCGCCGCCCGTTGCATGACCCGCCCGGCTTGGCTAAGGCTTGCGCCATGAGCATCGCCCTCCCCTCCCCCGCCGCGCCGCTGCGCATCGGCACCCGTGGCTCGCCGCTGGCGCTGGCGCAGGCGCACGAGACCCGCGACCGGCTGCGCGCCGCCTTCGGCCTGCCCGAGACCGCCTTCGAGATCGTGGTGATCAAGACCACCGGCGACCGCGTGCTGGACCGCCCGCTGAAGGAGATCGGCGGCAAGGGCCTCTTCACGAAGGAGATCGAGGAGGCGCTGCTGTCGGGCGGCATCGACATCGCGGTCCATTCGATGAAGGACATGCCGGTGGCGCAGCCCGCGGGCCTGCTGCTCGATTGCTACCTGCCGCGCGAGGATGTGCGCGACGCCTTCGTCTCGCCCGCCATCGCCCGACTCGCCGACCTGCCGGAGGGCGCCACGGTCGGCTCCTCCAGCCTGCGGCGGCGCGCGCAACTGGCGCATCGCCGCCCCGACCTGAACCTGGTCGAGTTCCGCGGCAATGTGCAGACCCGGATGAAGAAGCTGGAGGAGGGCGTGGCCGTCGCCACCTTCCTCGCCATGGCCGGGCTGAACCGGCTCGGCATGGCCGGGGTCGCCCGCTCCGCCATCGCGCCGGAAGAGATGCTGCCCGCGGTGGCGCAGGGCGCCATCGGCATCGAGCGCCGCGCCGACGACGGCCGCGCGGCCGAGATGCTCGCCGCCATCCACCACGGCCCGACCGGCCAGCGCCTCGCCGCCGAACGCGCCTTCCTCGCCGCGCTCGATGGCTCCTGCGAAACCCCCATCGCCGGCCTCGCCCTGCTGGAGGGCCCCGACCTCTGGCTGCGCGGCGAGATCCTGCGCCCCGACGGCAGCGACGTGATCGCCGGCGCGCGGCGCGGCCCGATCGCCGAGGGCGCCGCGCTCGGCGCCGACCT
>JBDHSR010000143.1:0-8034 GCA_039808305.1 Gemmobacter sp.
GGGCCTCCAGCCCCAGATTCTCGACATTGCCGACGATGCCGACGGCGGAGATCACCGTGTCGAACTCCTGCGTCTCGGTCTTGCCACTCGCCTCCAGATGCGCAGTGACGCCAGCGCCCGGCTTGCGGTCGAGCTTCTTCACCGTGGTCTTTTCGAGGATCTTCATCCCCTGCTTGACGAAGGCCTTCTTCGCGAAGGCGCTGATCTCGGCATCCTCCACCGGCAGCACGCGGTCCATCACCTCGCAGACCGTGACGTCGGCGCCCAGCGTGTTGAAGAAGCTGGCGAATTCGATCCCGATGGCGCCCGAGCCGATCACCAGAAGCTTCTTCGGCATCCGCTTCGGTTGCAGCGCGTGCTTATAGGTCCAGACCAGATCGCCATCGGCTTCCAGCCCCGGCAATTCGCGGGCCCGCGCCCCGGTGGCGAGGATGATGGCGGGGGCGGTCAGCTCTTCGGTGCCCTTGTCGGTCTTGACCGAAACCCGGCCTTTGGCGGGCAGGGTCGCCGCGCCCATGAAAACCGTCACCTTGTTCTTCTTCATCAGATGGCCGATGCCGCCGGAAAGCTGTTTCGCCACCCCGCGCGAGCGCGCCACCACGGCATCCAGATCGTAGCCGATGCCCTCCGCCTTCAGCCCGAACTCCTTGGCGCGGTGCATCAGGTGGAACACCTCGGCCGAGCGCAACAGCGCCTTGGTCGGGATGCAGCCCCAGTTGAGGCAGATGCCGCCCAGATGTTCGCGCTCGACGATGGCCACGCTCTTGCCCAGTTGCGCGGCGCGGATCGCGGCGACATATCCCCCCGGTCCGGCCCCGATCACGATCACGTCGAAACTTCTGGCAGCCATGTTTTCCCTCCTCCGAAAAATTGGTTTGCCATTAAACTATCAGAAAAGCCCAAGCAATGCTGCGGAAGGCGTAGCCCCTTGCGTCAGACGCAAGGCTCACGCCCGTAGTTCGTTCACCATTGAAGCATATCCGCCATCCGCCAGCCACGCCTCCTCCTCCGCCGTGGAGGCGCGGCCGAGCGCGGCGTTGCGGAAGGGAAAGCGGCCGAAGCGGGCGATGATCGCCTGATGGGCGCGGGCATGCAGCGCGCTTTCGGGGGTGCCGGGTATGCGTTCGGCGATCAGTCGCACGGCCAGCGCCTGATCCTCGGGGTCCTCGCTATGCTCGAAGGGCATGTAGAAGAATTGCCGTTCCGGCTCCGGCGCCTGAATGTCCCAGCCGGCTTCCAGCGCCTTGCGGGCGGTGGCGCGGGCCAGGGGATCGGTGGCGAAAGCCTCGGCGCTGCCGCGCCACATGTTGCGGGGGAACTGGTCGCAGAGCACGATCAGCGCCAGCGCGCCCGCCACGCCCTCGGCCCAGTGGTCCAGCCCGCCGCCGCGCGCGGCCTGCCAGAGCGCGCCGAACATCTCACGGATCTCGGCGTCAAGCGCGTCGCCGCCCGCATACCAGCCCTCGGGGCCGACCGCCCCCAGCCAGTAGTCGAGCACCGTCACCGGATCGGACATGGTGGCCTCCCTGCTCCGTTAGCGCCACCGTGGCAGGGATTGCCGCCGCCCGCAAGCTCAGAGCGGCGCGGCCTGCGCGCGGGATTCGGGCGGCAGCACCGGCTCGCCGGTATCGGCCTCCTCCATCACCGCGCCGACAGCCAGCGCCGAGGCGGTGGGCGAGACGGTGGCGAACTGCCCGGTCACACCGGGGGTGGCGCGGCGGGTCATCCGCCAGGCGGCATAGCCGGCCAGCGCCACGAAGTTCAGCGCGATGAAGTGGAAGAAGCCGTAGGGGCCCACCTTCTCCATGATCCAGCCGGTGATCAGCGGGCCGAAGATCGCGCCGAGCCCGTTGAGGAACAGCAGCCCCGAGGAGGCGGCCGCCATGTCCTCCTTGGTGAGGAAGTCGTTGGTATAGGCGATCAGCAGCGAATAGAGCGGATTGGAGATCCCGCCCAGCACCATGGCGACGCCGAGCAGCGCCCAGAACGGCAGGCTGAACAGCCCGGCCAGCAGCATGACGACCCCGGCGATGGCCGACAGCACGAGGATGATCTTGCGCCGGTCATGCCGGTCCGACAGCCAGCCGATCGGATATTGCAGCACCAGCCCGCCGACATACATCGCGCCGACGAACATCGAGATCTGCTTCACCGACAGCCCGGATTTCGAGCCCCAGACCGCCGACATGCCGAACATCGCCGCGAAGATGCCGCCGGTCAGCAGCATCCCCATGCAGCCCAGGGGCGACAGGCGCCAGAGCTTCGGGAAGCTGAGCGGACGGATCGATTCGAAGGTCGGCGCCGGCGTGTCGGCCAGCAGGATCGGGATGAAGGCGAAGCTCACCAGCACCGAGGGGATGACGAAAAGCGTGAAGCTCGCCGGGCTCGCCACGTTCAGCAGGACCTGCGCGGTGATGATGCCGATCATCTGCACGATCATATAGGCCGACAGCGCCTGCCCCCGCGTCTCGTTGCTGGCGGCGTTGTTCAGCCAGCTTTCGGCGGTGATGTAGACGCCGCAGAAGGAAAAGCCGATCAGCACCCTGAGCGCCGCCCAGATCTCCCAGCGCGGCAGCACCGGATAGAGCACCAGCACCGCCGAGATCACCGAGCCGAGCGCGGCGAAGACCCGCACATGCCCCACCCGCCGGATCATCCCCGGCACCAGCAGCGAGCCGCCGAGGAAGCCCGCGAAATAGGAGGACATGACGACCGACAGCTCGAAGGTCTTGAACCCCTCGATGGTGCCCCGGATGCCGAGCAGCGTGCCCTGCATGCCGTTGCCGATCATCAGCAGCATCACCCCCAGAAGCAGGGGCCAGGAGGTGGCGACGACCTTCAGCATGGCAGACTCCGCGCGTATCGGGGCGAGATTAACATGGGGGCGGCAAGGGAGGGGAGCGAAAACGACGCGAAAGCGTCGGGAACGGTCAGGGGATCAGCAGCGAGGCATCGCCATAGGAGAAGAAGCGGTAGCCCTGTCTTATCGCATGGTCGTAGACCGCCAGCATCCGCTCGCGTCCCATCAGCGCCGAGACCAGCATGAGCAGCGTCGATTTCGGCAGATGGAAATTGGTCATCAGCGCGTCGGCGATCCGGAAGCGGAAGCCGGGATAGATGAAGATGTCGGTGGTGCCGCGCCATGGCTCCAGCCTGCCGCCGCGCGCAGCACTTTCCAAAAGGCGCAGCGCGGTGGTGCCGACCGGGATCACCCGCCCGCCCGCCGCCTTGGTGGCGTTGATCGCCTCCGCCGCCTCGGCCGTCACCTCGCCCCATTCGGCGTGCATCCGGTGCGTCGCCACATCCTCGACCTTCACCGGAAGGAAGGTGCCGGCGCCGACATGCAGCGTCACCTCGGTGAAGGCGACGCCCCGCGCGCGCAGCGCCGCCAGCAGCGGCGCGTCGAAATGCAGGCTGGCGGTGGGGGCGGCGACGGCGCCGGAATGGCGGGCGAAGACGGTCTGGTAATCGTCATGGTCCTGCGCGTCGGGCGCGCGCCTGGCGGCGATATAGGGCGGCAGCGGCATCTGCCCGGCCTCAGCCAGCGCCGCGTCGAAATCCGGGCCGCTCTGATGGAAACGCAGCGTGACCTCGGTGTCCGAGCGCGCGGCGACCAGCGCCGAGAGCCGGTCGGAGAACGCCACCACCTCGCCCTCGGCCAGCTTGCGCAAGGGCTTGGCCAAGGCCCGCCAGTCGCCGCTTGCGGTCGGCTCCAGCAGCGTCACCTCGACCCGCGCCGAGACGCGGCCCTGCCCGGTCTCGCGGTGGCGCAGCCCGCTCAGACGCGCCGGGATGACCTTGGTGTTGTTCAGCACCAGCCGGTCGCCGGGGCGCAATTCCTCGACCAGATCCGTCACGCGGCGGTCGCGGATCGCGCCGCCCTCGGCCACCAGCAGCCGGGCGGAAGACCGGGGCTTCGCCGGCCTTGTGGCGATCAGCTCCTCCGGCAGGTGGAAATCGAAATCGGAAAGCTTCACCCCTGCCCCCCCAGTTTCGGCACCGGGCGGCGGAAGATCTCGCGGAACATGCCCGGCGTCAGGATCGACAGCGGATTGACCGAGACCGAGGGCCGCCCCGACGTGCCGCCGACATGGTAGTTGAAGCCGAACAGCCCCTCGCCCTTGCGGGTCAGGATCGCGCCGATGCCGTTCAGCATGTAGATGGGCGAGATCACGCCCTGAAGGTTCAGCCGGTCGGTCCGGCTGTCGAAGGTGCCCGCCACCGAAACCCCCATGGATGCGCCGACCGCGGCGCCCCTCGTGATCTCCACCCCCGCCGGTGTCAAGCGGAACTCCGCGTCGCCGTCGGAGAAGACGAGGCCCGAGCCGTTCAACTGTTCGAGAATGCCGACGACCGAGATGGCGGAAAGCAGCTCCGCCAGCACCGGCGCGTTGCGCACCCGGAAATCGGTGGCGCGCGCGACGCCGTGATAGCTGCCGGGAGCCCCGAGCGGCACCAGTTGCAGGTCGAGCGCGCCGCCCCGCGCGTTGGAGAAGATGCCGGTCGCCGCCAGCACGCCGCCCGCGTCGTCGGAGGTGATGCGGATGCCGGTGCCGCCGCGCATCGGCACCAGCGTGCCGCGCACCGCCGCGCCGCCATTCACCCGCGCGGTGAAGCCGCCGTTGAAGCCGCCGGCGGTGGAGAACTCGCCGCGCAGGCCCTGAAGCGCGATCTTGCCGGTGACCTGCACATGGTCGAGCGCGGCCCGGATCCGGCTGCCGCCGCCGCGCCCGGCCCCGCCGCCCCGCTCCGGCAGGTTGCGCAGGTCGATGCGCCCGCCCGAGACCTCGACCGCCGGCGGGCGGCCCTTGCCCTGCCCGATCAGCGTCACCGCCGCCTCCAGCCAGTCGCCGGCGCGGAGCCGGGTGAAGCGCGCCCGGTCGAGCCCGCCACCCTGCGCCCGCAGGCTCACATCGCCTTCGAGCCGCAGCCCCGGCGCCTCCAGCGCCAGCGCCGTCACCCGGGGCGGCTGGCCCAGCGTGGCGGCGACGTTCAGGCTGCCGCCGGCGCCGGCGCCCTTGCGCCAGCCGATCTCCGGCACCGCCAGCGCCAGCCCCTTCAGGTCGGAGTCGAGCGCGAGCCGCCCCGCCTCGCCCTTCGCCAGATCGAGCGTGAAGCGCCCGGTCCCCTCGCCCGACACCATGCCGTCGGGCAGGCCGAGCGCGAATTCCTCCACCGCCGCCGGCGACAGCCGCACCGTGCCCTCGATCCGCGACCGGCCCCGCGCCTCCGGCCCGAATTTCTGCCGCCATGTCACGTCGAACGGCACCCGGCCGATCAGCCCCTTGCCCGAGATCGCCATCCCCGACCGTTCCGCCACCAGCCGCAGCGCCGGCGCGGTCAGCCGCTTGCCCGGCACCAGCACCTCCGACGAGACATCGCTCAGCCGCCCCTCGACATGGTAGGAGACATCCTCGATCCGGACCTTGCGCACCAGCGGCAGGCGCAGCACCGCCTCCACCTCGGCCCGCCCCTCGCCCAGCTCCACCGGACGCCCCGCCTTGGTCAGGAAGTTGAACGGCTTCTCGTCCAGGAGCGACAGCGCGGCGGTGAGGGTGGATCTGGTGAACAGCCGGATTTCCGCCTGCGCCGGCTTTTGCAGGATGTCGAGCACCGAGAACACCGACCCCGCCATGTCGATCCGGCCGCCCTTGGGCGGGGTCAGCTCGCCTTGGTCCAGCACCATCGTATAGGCGTTGCCCTCGATCGTGGCATAGCCATGGCCGCGCCGGATCGGCGGCAGGGTCTTGATGAAGCGCACGTCGGCATCGGCGAAACCGTAGCCGAGCGCGAAGCGCGGCTCCTGCCCCGGCTCCAGCCGCAGCGCGGCCTTCACGTCGTGCAGCAGCCCCTCCTGCACATTCTCCTCCAGCCAGGCGCGGGTCTTGGGCACGGCGGAGACCGGCCAGAGCGCCAGCAGCCGGTCGTGCCGGATGGTGTCCAGCGCCAGATCCGCCGACAGCCGCCAACCCGAGGGCCCGGCCTCGGCCCAGCCATGGGCGGCGATCCGGCGCCCCTCCTCCAGCAGCGCAAGCTGGCCGATCTCCAGCCGGAACGGATCGAGGCGCAGCCGCCAGTCCAGCGCGCCCTGCCCGAAGGTGACCGGCTCCACGAACAGCCCCTCGGGGTCGACCATCACCTGCGAGAAGGCGACCTGGCCGATGAAGGTATCCGGCAGCCCCTCGCGCAGGCCGGGCACCAGCACCTGCCCCGAGGAAGTCATGCGCAGCGACCTGCTCTGCACCTCGACCTCGCGCAGCTCGATCCGCTCGCGCGTCGGGTCGAACCCCATGGCGATGCGGGCGCTCTCGAAGGCGACGGGCAGGCTCTCCGGGCTCGGATGCAGCGCGCCCGCGCCGAGGCTCAGCTCGCCTTCCATCTCGCCGATGGCGCCGGTCGGGTCGAACGCCGCCGTCAGCTTGCCGGAGATCGGCGCGTCGAGCACCGACAGGAAGCGCAGCACCGGCGCCTGCGCCGCCAGATCGCGGGCCGAGACATCCTCGACCGTGACGCGCAGCCGGGCCGAGGCGTCCTCCGCCCCGGTCTGGATCGCGAGCAGCGCCCGCGCCGGCCGCTCCGCCCCGCCCTCCAGCGTCATGCCGAGGTCCAGCGCCAGCGCGCCCTCGGCCCGCATCAGCGCGAAACGCCCGTCGCCCACCTGCCAGACCCGGCCCGCCCGCGCATCCTCCAGCCGGAGCGACAGCGCCTCGGCGGTGACCGAGGTCAGCGCCGAAAGCTCCGGCCGGGCGAAGGCGGCGTCGATCCGGTCCAGCATCTCGGCGAAACTGCCCAGATCCTGCGCCGCCATGCCGCCGCCGAGATCGAGGTCGAACCGCCCCCGCGCATCGCGCCGGAGCCGGATCGCCGCCCCCGACAGCACCACCGAGGAGGGCCGCAGCCCGCCTTGCAAAAGCCCGGCCGGATCGAAGGCCACCCGCACCTCGGGCAGCCGCAGCAGCGCGCCGCCCGCGCCGCGGCCCAGCCGCAGGTCCTGAAGCCTGAGGCGCGGCACCCAGTCGCGATCCACCGTGACCTCGACCCCGCCCAGCGACAGCACGTTCTCGCCCAAGGGAAGCGCCCGGTTCAGCCGCGCCTCGGCCTCGGCCACCGCCCAGACCGGCAGGCGGATCGGCTTGCCGGTCAGCGCCAGCAGGCCGAGGCCCGAAAGCGCCAGAACCAGCACGAAGCTCAGCAGCACCCAGAGGCCGGCGCGCACCGGGCCACGCCCGCGCCGCCGGACGGGGATACCCCCCTCCGCCCCGCGTTCCGGCCTGTCTTCCGCGTCCATGCCTGCCCGATCCCCTTTCCTTTGCGGGGCTTGCCTTTATCCTTGCCCGAAGGCAACAGAAAGCCCAAGCCTCTTCACATCCCCGGCAAGGAGCCGCCCATGACCGAACCCGGCCAGATCGCCCCCGATTTCACCCTGCCCCGCGATGGCGGCGGCGAGATCGCCCTCGCCGCCCTGCGCGGGCGCAAGGTGGTGCTCTACTTCTACCCCAAGGACGACACGCCCGGCTGCACGCTGGAGGCGCTGGATTTCACCGCCCGCGCCGCCGATTTCGCCGCCGCCGGCGCCATGGTGATCGGCATTTCCAAGGACAGCGTGAAGAAGCACGAGAAATTCGTGGCGAAACACCGGCTCGGCATCGCGCTCGTCTCCGACGAGACCGGCACCACCTGCGAGGATTACGGGGTCTGGGTCGAGAAGAGCATGTATGGCCGCAGCTATATGGGCATCGACCGCTCCACCTTCCTGATCGACGCCGAGGGGCGCATCGCCCGGATCTGGCGCAAGGTGAAGGTGGAGGGCCATGTCGCCGAGGTGCTGGCGGCGGCAGAGGCGCTATGACGACGCTGGCCGCGATGGCGGTGGAGGTGCTCTCCACCGCGGACGGGCGCGCCAAATGCGCGCTGTCGCGCCGCCATGCCGAGGCGTGGTTCGCCGCCCGCGCCGCCGGAACGCCGATCCCGGTCGGCACCGCCACGCCGCCGCCGAATCCGGCGCGGCCCGCCCGGCCCGAACTGCTCGACCCG
>JBDHSR010000144.1:0-7982 GCA_039808305.1 Gemmobacter sp.
CAGGACGGGGTGACGCGGGCGGCGCATTGGATCGGCGACCGGCTGGAAGGGCTGGGCTTCGTCACCCGTTACGAGCCGCTGCCGGAACGCGGCGAGCGGCTTTGCGCGAGCCGGCGCGGTTCGGGCAAGGGCAAGGTGATGATCCTCGGCCATGCCGATACGGTCTGGCCGCGCGGCACCCTCGCCGACTGGCCGTTCGAGATCCGCGACGGGCTGGCCACCGGGCCGGGCGTCGGCGACATGCGGGGCGGGCTGGTGCTCGCGCTGCACGCCATCGAGCTCGCCACCGCCGCCGGCCATGCCGATTTCGAGGAGATCCGCTTCGTGCTGGTCAGCGACGAGGAGCTCGGCAGTCCGCTGTCGCGCGGCTGGATCGAGGAGAATGCCCGCGCCGCCGACTGGGTGCTGGTGCTGGAGCCCGGCCGGCCGAATGGCGGCTATTTCACCTCGCGCGGGGCGGTGGGCGCGTTCTATGTCGAGGCGACCGGCAGGACCGCCCATGCCGCCGCGAATTACCTGAAGGGCGCCTCGGCCGTGCGCCCGCTCGCCCGGCTGGTGCCGATGATCGAGGCGCTGACCGATCTGGAAGCCGGCACCATCGTCAATGTCGGCATCTTCGAGGGCGGCTCGGCCCGGCAGGTCATCCCCGGCGCGGCGAAGCTGCATGTCGACATGCGCGCCCGCACGCCGGAGGGGGCCGAGGCGCTGCTGTCCCGCGTCCGCGCCCTGATCGCCGAAGTCGCCACGCCCGAGGTTCCGGTGGAGCTCAAGGGCGGCTGGACGCGCCCGGCCTGGGCCAGATCGGCGGAAACCGGCAGGCTGTTCGACATCGTGGCGGCGGCGGCGGCCGAGATCGGCACGCCCTGCGTGGAGCTGACCAATATCGCCGGCGGCTCGGATGCCAGTTTCTGCGGCGCCATCGGCCGGCCCACCATCGACGGCCTCGGGCCGATCTGCAACGACATCTGCTCGCGCGACGAGACCATCGTCGTCGAGAGCCTCGCGGGACGGGGCGCCGTCTTCGCGACGCTGCTCGCGCGGCTGGCCGCCGCCGACACCTGATCCACATACCGGGAACCTGCCATGACACTGCTGACTGGAGCCGAATACATCGAAAGCCTGCGCGACGGACGCGAGGTCTGGATGGACGGAGAGAGGGTCGAGGATGTGACGGCGCATCCCGCCTTCGCCGGCATGATCAAGGCGGTCGCGCGCATGTACGACATGCAGCACGAGGACCGCTACCGCGACGAGCTGACCTATACCGACGCCGAGGGCGTCTGCCGCAGCCGGTTCTACAAGCTGCCCGAGACCCATGCCGATCTGGTGAACCGCCGCCACATGACGACCTCGATCCTCAACGAGGTCGGCTCCACCATGGACCGCTTCGGCGACGAGACGGTGACGCCGCTTTTCGTCATGCACGACCGCAAGGACCTGCTGGATCAATACGACAGCCGCTACCACGCCAATGTGGTGCGCTGGCTGGACAGGCTGCAACGCACCAACCTCTTCATGTCCTCGGCCAATACCGACCTGAAGGGGGATCGCTCCAAGCAGCCCTACCAGCAACCCGATCCCGACCATTACCTGCGCGTGGTGGAGGAGCGCGCGGACGGCATCGTCGTCAGCGGCGCGAAATACGAGACCGGCGCCTCCTACGCGCATGTGGCCTTCGTGAAGCCCACCGTCGGCGCCTGGATCCCCGAGAACACCGATTTCGCGGTGGCCTTCGTCGTGCCGATGAACGCGAAGGGGGTGCGCCATATCTGCCGCGCGCCGCTCTCGCGCGGGATGGACGCCTTCGACCGGCCGCTGACCGCGCAATTCGACGAGATCGACACGCTGCTGGTCTTCGAGAACGTGTTCATCCCGTGGGAGGATGTGGTCTTTTCGCGCAAGCCCGCGCTGGCGGCGGCGATCCGGTCGGACCTCACCCGCTGGGCGGCGCAGGGCTTCCTGCTGCGCTCGCTCGCCAAGGCCGACACGCTGGTCGGCGCGGCGCTGCTGGTCTCGGAACACAGCAAGGTGTCGAGCATCCCGCAGGTGACCGAGCGTATCGCCAAGCTGATGGTCTATCGCGAGGCGCTGAACGCCTTCATCCTCGCCGCCGAGGCGGCGGCGGAGCGGACGGTCTCGGGCCTGTGGATGCCCAATCAGGCGATCCAGAATGCCGGCCGGGTCTATGCCTCGACCAATTACCACCACGCGGTGCACGACCTGCGCGACATCATCGGCGGCAGCCCGATCGTGGTCCCGTCGCGCAAGAGCCTCGAACATCCGGAGATCGGCCCGGTGATCGAGAAGTATTTCCGCATCGGCAATGTCGATGCCGAAACCCGGATGCGGGCGATGAACCTCGCCTGCGACCTGACCTCCTCGGCCTATGCCGGGCGGGCGCAATGCTACCAGATCTTCGCCGAGACCCCGATCTTCGCGCAGAGCATGGCGCTTTATGGGACTTTCGACCGTGAAGCGGCTAAACAGCGTGCCGCAAGGTTGGCTGGCATCAGGATTTGAGTTTCATGGCATCGCTCGACAACGACAAGACCCCATCGGATTTCCCCCTCTCCATCGGCGAGGCGCGGCTGGCCCCGGTCAGTTCCGCCGATGCCGTCTACGACCTGCTGAAGACGGCGATCCTGGAGGGGAAGCTGCGCACCGGCGAACGGCTGCGCGAGGTGGAGCTGTCGCAACGTCTCGGGGTCAGCCGCACGCCGCTGCGCGAGGCGTTCACGCGCCTGCTGTCGGACCGGCTGCTGGAGCGGACGAATTCGGGTGTGGTCATCGCCGATACCGAGACCCGGCTGAACGGCATCCGCCAGATCCGGGTGGCGCTGGAGGGCTACGCCACCCGCCTCGCCGTCTCCAACCTGACGGAGGAGGATCTGGCCTATCTGGCGGATTCCATCCGGCTCTCGGTGGAACTGCCCTTCGAGGCGCTGACGGAAAGGGTGCGCAACAACAACAACTTCCACCGCCGTATCTACGCGGCTTGCGGCGTGCCGCAACTGCACGACGCCATCGAGGAATATGCCGCATTCTTCATGAGCGAGGCGGAGCTCGCCTCCCTCACCCACGAACAGGCCAGGCTCGCCATCGACGATCACAAGAAGATCTTCGCGGCGATCCGGGAGCGTGACGCGGACAAGGCGGAAAAAATCATGCGCCGCCACGTCACTTTGACATTCCCTTAACCCAACAGGACGGACAATGAACAAAAAGGCCCTGCTTCTTTCGTGCAGCCTGATGGCTGTATCCCTGCCCGCCTTCGCCCAGTCCGACGAGATCACCATCCAGGTCTGGGGCTCCACCTGGCAGAACCTCTACGAGGCCCTGTCGCAGCGCTTCGAGGCCGAGACGGGCATCAAGGTCAATGTCGTGACGCAATCCTCCTCCGGCGAGGGGCTGGTGAAGCTTCAGGCCGAGCGCGACAATCCGACGGTGGATGTCTGGTTCACCACCAACGCCGTCGCCGCCACCGCCGCCGAGGATCAGGAGCTGTTCGTCAAGATCCCGAAGGAGAAGCTGGGCAACTACCCGCAGCTCATCGAGGGCGGCGCGACCGAGGATTGGGTGGGCGCCTATTACTATCCGATGGGCATCATCTACAACGCCGATACCGTGCCCGCCGTGCCGACCTCCTGGGAGGACCTGTGGAAGCCGGAATACGCGCATCAGATCATCGCGCCCGCGATGTCGATCTATCAGGGCTCGCTGCTGCTGGTCGCCAACGAGATGAACGGCGGCAGCTACGAGAATGTCGATCCCGGCTTCGCGGCGCTGGAGAAGCTCAACCCCAATGTCGCGCTCTACTACACCTCGGATTCGCAGGCGCGGCAGTCGATGGCGCAGGGCGAGGGCTCCATCCTGATCGGCCAGCCGGCGCATATGAGCGTCATCAAGGGCGAGGGGCTGAACGTGAAGATGATCGCGCCGAAACCCGCGCCGATGTATTTCGACGTGATGATGATGGTGCGCGGCGAGCGGCAGGACGAGGCCGCGAAGTTCATCGACTTCGTGATCTCGGAACAGGAACAGGCGCTGATGACCGATGCGGTCTCGATGGCGCCGGTCAACAAGGGCGTGCAGGCCTCGGAATCGCTGCGCGAGGCGCTGCCGGCCGAAGGCGCCGGGATGGTCTTCGACGGCAAGATGATCGCCGCGCATATCGCCGACTGGAGCGCGCGGTTCGAGAAGCTCGCGACGCGCTGATCCTCTGCCGGGGCGGTGCATCCGCCCCGGCGCAAGGGCCGGGCCGGCCGCGCGCCGTGCCCCGGCCACCCCCTCTTTCGCTGGATGCCCTAGATGACGAACAGGCAGAGCAGCCAGTTGCGACTGGAATCGCTGAACAAGACCTATGGCGCCGTTTCGGTCGTGCGGGATGTCGAGCTGGATGTGCCGGCCGGTTCGCTGCTCACGCTGCTCGGCCCGTCGGGCTGCGGCAAGACCACGGTGCTGCGCATGATCGCGGGCTTCGCCAATGTCACCTCGGGGCGCATCCTGATCGACGGGGCGGATGTGAGCCGGATCGAGCCGAACCTGCGCGACACCGGCATGGTGTTCCAGAACTACGCGCTGTTTCCGCATATGACCGTGGCGCAGAATGTGGGCTTCGGCCTGAGGATGCGCGGCATGTCGAAGGCGGCGCAGAAGCCGCTGGTGGCCGAGGCGCTGGAGATGGTGAAGCTCTCCCATCTCGCCGACCGCCATCCCGCGCAACTGTCGGGCGGCCAGCAGCAGCGGGTCGCGCTGGCGCGGGCGCTGGTGATCCGGCCGAAGCTCCTGCTGCTGGACGAGCCGCTCGGCGCGCTCGACCGCCATCTGCGCGAGGGGTTGCAGGAAGAGCTGCGCAACCTCCAGAAAAGCCTCGGCATCACCACGGTCCTGGTGACGCATGATCAGGAAGAGGCGCTTTACCTCGCCGATTACGTCGCGGTGATGAACCGGGGCGTCATCGAGCAGTTCGGCCGCCCGCTCGACCTTTACGACCGGCCGCGGACCGAGTTCGTGGCGCGCTTCCTCGGCGTGCCGAACATCTTCGAGGCCGAGATCGGCGCGTCGGATGCGGGCGGCACCACGCTCCTGCTGCAAGGGGCGCGGCTGGCCGCCCATGCCGGCCGCGTCTGGCCGCCGGGCCGGAAGGTCCGCGTCTCGGTCCGCCCCTCGCATATCGAGGTGCTGCGCCCCGAGGATCCCCGGCCCGGCCTTGCCGCCCGCGTCGTGCTGGCGCGGGAACTGGGCGAGCGGACGGTCTATCAGGCCGAGGCCGGCGGCCTCCGGATCGAGGCCCATGCCTCGCGCCTGCGCTCGGTCGAGCGTCATGCCGAGGGGGCGGCCGTCAAGCTGCATTTCGACGCCGCCCATACCATCGTGCTGGAGGATTGAGCGATGCCCGGCAGATCCATCCTTTCGCTGCTTTCCCCCGCGCTGCTGGTCGCCGCGCTGATCACCGGCGCCTACGGCTATTTCGCCTGGTCCAGCCTTTACCTGAAAGGCCCCGGCGCCTTCCTGCTGGAAGGGGGGCCGACGCTCGGCAATTACGCCCGCGTGCTCGGCTCCGGCGTCGATCTCTCGGTGCTGCTCGGCACGCTCTGGTCCTCGCTCGTCATGTCGGTGCTGACGCTGGCCATCGCGGTGCCGATGGCGCTGGTCATCGTGCGGGCGCAGCGGCAATGGCTGGCGAACCTGATCCTGCTCGCCGTCGCGGTGACGTTCCTGTCGGGCGGGGTGACGCGGGCCTATTCCTGGCTGGTCATCCTCGGCAACAAGGGGCTGCTGAACATCGCGCTGATGGGGCTGGGCGTGATCGACCGGCCGATCCGGCTGCTTTACAACTGGTTCGGCGTGGGCATCGCCATCATCCATTACCTGCTGCCCTTCGCCGTCTTCACGCTGGTCGGCGTCGTGCGCAACCTCAACCCCTCGGTCGAGGAGGCGGCGCGCTCGCTCGGCGCCAGCCGGTTCAAGACCTTCTGGCTCATCACCATGCCGATGCTGCTGCCCGGCCTGATGATCGCCATGACGCTGATCTATTCCATCGCGCTCGCCTCGTTCCTGTTCCCGATGATGCTGGGCGGCGGCAAGGTGCGCATGGTGGCGAACCAGATCTACGACCGGATGTTCGTGGATTACGACCTGCCCTTCGCGGCGGCGACCTCGGTCGTCTTCCTGCTCTGCGCCTTCGCGGCGATCTGGCTGATCTCGATCCTGGCGCGCCAGTTCCGGAGGCTCTACACATGACCCCCCGACAGGATTTCGAGCGGAAGTTCGGCCCCGCCGTGATCGTTCTGGCGACGCTGGCGACGGTCTTCCTGCTGCTGCCGGTGGTCTTCGTCGTGCTGCATTCCTTCAGCCCGACCCGCTATTTCCAGTGGCCCCCCACGGTCTTCACCCTGAAATGGCACCTGAATTTCTACCGCTCCGACATCTTCATGGCGGCGGCGCGCAATTCGCTGGTCATGGCGGCGGTGGTCACGCCGCTCAGCCTGCTGATCGGCATCCCGACCGCCTATGCGCTGGTCCGCCACCAGTTCCCCGGCCGGGCGGTGCTGCAACAGGTGATCCTGTCGCCGCTCATCATCCCCGGCGTGGTGACCGGCGTGTCGCTGCTGGCGCTGTTCTCGGCCGGGGGGCTGCGCATCGGCATGGTGAAGCTCTGCCTCGGGATGCTGGTCTTCGTGCTGCCCTTCGCGGTGCGCGCCATCACCGCCAACCTCCTGGGCATCGACCGCCAGATCGAGGAGGCGGCGCGCAATCTGGGCGCGGGGCCGATCCGCACCTTCTTCCTCGTCGTTCTGCCGCAGCTGAAATCCGGCATCCTCGCCGCCTCGGTCTTCATCTTCGTCGAGGCGATCGACAATTTCTCGATCGCGGTCTTCCTGACCGACGACCGGACCAAGGTCCTGCCGGTCGCCGGCTACCAGTATATCAAGGATTTCGACGACCCGACCGTCGCCGCCATCGCCACCGCGCTGATCGTGCTGTCCTGCGCGCTGGTCATGCTGCTGGAAAAGCTGATCGGCTTCCAGAAAAGCCTGCGTCTTTGAGAGGTTCCCCATGCCCGACGATCCGCAATTCTCGCTGACCGAGCTGAAGCGCGCCTTCGGCAGCTTCCCGACCGGGGTGACCGTGATGACCACGCTCGACCCCGAGGGCGGGCCGGTCGGCATGACGGCGAGCTCGTTCAACACCGTGTCGCTGTCGCCCGCGCTGATCCTGTGGTCGATCCGGCTGGATTCGGCCAAGCGCCGGGCGTTCAGCGGCAATGAGCGTTTCGCGGTGAACGTGCTTGCCGCCGGCCAGCAGGAGATCTGCCACGCCTTCGCCCGGCCGCAGGACGCGGCGTTCCGCGAGGTGGACTGGCATCCCGGCCTCGGCGGCATCCCCTGTCTCGACGGGGCGGCGGCGCGGCTGGAATGCCGGGTCTGGGCGCGGCATCTTGCGGGCGACCACGAGATCCTGATCGGCGAGATCGAGCGGCTCGCCGTCAGCGGCGCGGTGCCGCTGGTGTTTCACGCCGGCAAGCTCTGCCGGCTTTCCCCCGGATCGCAGGAAAGGGCTGCATGATGACCGTCACCCGTATCGGGAAACTGAAGCGCACCTCCATGGTGTCGGTGCATGACGGGGTGGCCCATGTCGCCGGCATGTGCGGCAATGCGGGCGATCCGATCCGCGATCAGGTGCGCGTCGCGCTGGAGAAGGTCGACCGCTGGCTGGCCGAGGCCGGGACCGACCGCTCGAACCTGCTGCGCGCGACGATCTGGCTTTCGGCGCTGGAGCATTTCGAGCCGATGAACGAGGTGTGGGAGGCGTGGATCGACCCGGAAAACCCGCCCTCGCGCGCGACCGGCATCGTGTCGCCCGCCGGCGCGGGCCTCGATGTCGAGATCATCGTGACGGCGGCGGTCTGAGGGCGCCATGCGGGAAACGGTCGCCGTCATCGGGGCCGGGGTGGTGGGGCTTTCCACCGCGCTCTGGCT
>JBDHSR010000145.1:0-7911 GCA_039808305.1 Gemmobacter sp.
CGCGCCGAACAGATGCTCGACATGGCGGCGATGAAGGAGCTGCCGTCACAAAAAGGGTGACGCCCGCCGTGAAGCGCGCGGCTGTCGCGCATCTGAATCCCTGCTGGTCGCCGGGTTTCATGCATGACCCCTTCGCCTGCGGGCGGTGCTTGCGGGTGCCCGTAAATGACCATCAGACCCCGGTCCCGGCTGAACGGAAGTTCAGGGGCAGACCCGCTGCCGCATGATAGCTCAAGGCTGCTCCAGAACAGGCGGAGACGGCTGGTTATCCCATATGCACGGATAGGCCCGGGGTCACGCCGATTTGGCGGCTTGCGGCCTGCCCGGGGCCTGCGGGATGGCAAAGGCCGGTTCCGGCTCGGGGCCGTCCAGCAGCGGGTCGGGACGGGCGACCTCGGCCAGTCGGGCACGGTCGGTCAGGATCACCCGGCCGCCGTCCACCTTGACCCCGTCGCCCTCCAGCGACTTCAGCGCGCGCGACAGGTTCTCGGGCGTCATGCCCAGATAGGAGGCGATGTGGCGCTTCTCGACCGGCAGAAGGAAGGTCGGCCGGTCCCCCGCCTGCCGCGCCTGGGAAAGCAGCCAGGCCGCGATGCGCTGGCGCGAGTTGCGCAGCTTCAGCGACTTGGCATGGCGCACCATGGTGCGGTAGCTCAGCGCCAGCTCGTTGATCACCGAGACCGCGAAGGCGCTGTCGTCCAGGAACACCTCCTTCAGGTCGGGCGCCGGCACCATCACGATGCGCGACCGTTCGACGGTGCGCGCCGACATGAGGTAGGGCGCGTCGGTGATGCAGGCGGCGATGATGAAGGATCCCACCGGATCGACCAGGCCCATGGTGCATTGGCTGTCGGCCCATTCGGCGTAAAGCTCGACCCTTCCCTCGACCAGCACATGCAGGAAATCGGCCGGGTCGCCCTGACGGATCAGGTCCAGCCCGGCGGGAAAGACCTGGGCATAGGCGCGGGCCATCAGCGTCTCGAAACTCTCTTCGGTCATGGCGCGGAAGAGCGGCAGGCGGCGAATCTCGGGCAGGTCGGCTGGACGCATGGCGAAACCTTTGCTCAACGGCTTGATAAATTTCGTGTGAAGCCGCGACATTTGCAAGCCGACCAATGGACGCATCCCCCTGTCGAAAGTGCACGGGGATCAAGACAGGTCGCTTTTCCGGCGGCCCGGTTCCCGGATTGATCTGAATCAAACCCTGTCCCGCCGCATCTCGGGACTTCTCGCCGAAAGGACGCGCGTCCGCAGAAGGGAGAGATGCATGGCACCGCATTCCACGGCCGCTCCGGGCGACCAGAACCGGGCGCTGGCCCTGTCGACCATAGCCTTCACGGCCTGTTTCGCCGTCTGGACGATCTTTTCCATCATCGGCGTCGAGATGAAGAAGGAGCTGGGGCTGAGCGAGTTCCAGTTCGGTCTTCTGGTGGCGACGCCGGTGCTGACCGGCTCGGTCATCCGGCTGATCCTGGGTGTCTGGACGGAACGCTGGGGCGGCCGGCTGGTGTTCTCGCTCCAGATGCTGGCGGCGGCGGCGGCGACCTGGGCGCTGACCTGGGCCTCGACCTACACGGGCTATCTGATCGCGGCGCTGGGCGTCGGGCTCGCGGGCGGGTCCTTCATCATCGGCGTGGCCTATGTCAGCCGCTGGTACGAGGCCGGGCGGCAGGGCACGGCGCTCGGCATCTTCGGCGCGGGCAACGTCGGCGCCGCGGTGACCAAGTTCGTCGCCCCCTTCGTCATGGTGGCGCTGGGCTGGCGCGGTGTGGCCGAGGTCTGGGCAACGGGCCTCGCCATCATGGGCGTGGCCTTCTTCCTGCTGGCCAAGGACGACCCGCAACTGGCCGAGCGCCGGGCGCGCGGCATCAAGGCGCCCTCGCTGGCCGAGCAGTTCGCGCCCTTGGCGAATGTGCAGGTCTGGCGCTTCTCGCTCTACTACTTCTTCGTCTTCGGCGCCTTCATGGCGCTGGCGCTGTGGCTGCCGCACTACCTGATCGACGTCTACGGCGTCGACGTGCGCACCGCGGGCATGGCGGCGGCGCTGTTCTCGCTCTCGGCCTCGGTGTTCCGGGCCTATGGCGGGCATCTGAGCGACCGTTTCGGCGCGCGCACCGTGCTCTACTGGACCTTCGGCTTCAGCATGGTGCTGCTGTTCATGCTGTCCTATCCGCCGTCGGATTACACCATCCACGGCCGCGACGGGGCGATCACCTTCTCGACCTCGATGGGGCTCTGGCCCTTCGTGGTGACGCTCTTCGCGCTGGGCTTCTTCATGAGCCTGGGCAAGGCCGCGGTCTACAAGCACATCCCGGTCTATTACCCGCAGAACGTGGGCGCGGTGGGCGGGCTGGTCGGCATGATCGGCGGCTTGGGCGGCTTCGTCCTGCCGATGGTGTTCGGCGCGCTGCTGGACGTGACCGGCATCTACACCTCCTGCTTCATGCTGCTCTTCGCGCTGGTCGCCATGGCGCTGGCCTGGATGCACCTGTCGGTCCGGGCGATGGAGCGCCGCGCCGTCGGCGCCGCGCTGGACAGCCTGCCCGACCTGCCCGAGATGGCCGAGATCCACATCCCCGGCAAGACGGTGATGCCGCGCGTCATCGACGACTGGCGGCCCGAGGATCCGGCCTTCTGGTCGGCCAGCGGCAAGCGCATCGCGCATCGCAACCTGTGGCTGTCGATCCCGGCGCTGACCTTGGCCTTCTCGGTCTGGATGGTGTGGTCGATGGTGGTGGCGAAGCTGCCGGCGATCGGCTTCGCCTTCGACGCGGGCCAGTTGTTCTGGCTGGCGGCGCTGCCCTCGCTTTCCGGCGCGACGCTGCGCATCTTCTACGGCTTCATGGTGCCGATCTTCGGCGGCAGGCTCTGGACCACGGTCTCCACCGCCTCGCTGCTGATCCCGGCCATGGGCATCGGCTATGCGGTGCAGAACCCCGAGACGCCCTATCTGGTGTTCCTGATCCTCGCGCTGCTCTGCGGGCTGGGCGGCGGCAACTTCGCCTCGTCGATGGCGAACATCGGCTATTTCTTCCCCAAGGCGGAAAAGGGCCATGCGCTTGCCTTGAACGCCGGGCTCGGCAACCTCGGCGTGTCGCTGATGCAGTTCCTGGTGCCGCTGGTCATCACCGCCGGAGTCTTCGGCGCGATGGGCGGCGCGGCGCAGCCGGTGACCGAGGGCGGCCAGCTCTGGCTCCAGAACGCGGGCTTCGTCTGGGTGCCGTTCATCCTGGCCTCGACCGTGGCGGCCTGGCTGGGGATGAACGACCTCGCGGACGCGCGCGCCAGCTTCGCCCAGCAGGCGGTGATCTTCGGCCGCGCGCACAACTGGGTGATGTGCGTCCTCTACATCGGCACTTTCGGCAGCTTCATCGGCTTCTCGGCGGCCTTCCCGCTCTTGTGCAAGCTGACCTTCCCCGAGGTCGACGTGCTGCCTTACGTCTTCCTCGGTCCGCTGGTCGGGGCGCTGGCGCGGGCCGGCACCGGCTGGATCTCGGACCGCTTCGGCGGCGGGCGGGTGACGTTCTGGGTCTTCATCGGCATGATCGTGGCCACGCTGGGCGTGATCTGGTCGCGCCATGACATGAGCTTCCCGGCCTATTTCGCCTCGTTCATCGCGCTGTTCTTCTTCACCGGGGTCGGCAACGCCTCGACCTTCCAGATGATCCCGGTGATCATGGGGCGCGAGGTGCCGCGGCTGATGCCGAAGCTGGCCGGCGTGGAGCTGTCGCGCCAGATCGCCATGGAAAGCGCCGGCATCGTCGCCTTCAGCAGCGCCATCGGCGCCTATGGCGGGTTCTTCATCCCGAAAGCCTACGGCACCGCCATCGCGCTGACCGGCAGCCCCGGCGCCGCACTCTGGGCCTTCCTCGCCTTCTATGTGGTCTGCCTGGCACTGACCTGGGCCGTCTACACCCGCAGGGGCGGCCTTCTGCACGACATCGAACGCCACCGCGTCCCCACGGCGCAGGCAGCATAAGGAGACCGAGAGATGAGCCATCTCCTCGACCGGCTGAACTTCCTGAAATCGCTCCGCAAGGACACCTTCGCGGGCGGCCACGGCCAGACCACCATCGAGAACCGCGACTGGGAAGAGACCTACCGCTCGCGCTGGCGGCACGACAAGATCGTGCGGTCCACCCATGGGGTGAACTGCACCGGATCGTGCAGCTGGAAGATCTACGTCAAGAACGGCATCGTCACCTGGGAGACCCAGCAGACCGACTATCCGCGCACCCGGCCCGACCTGCCGAACCACGAGCCGCGCGGCTGCCAGCGCGGCGCCAGCTACAGCTGGTATCTCTACAGCGCCAACCGGGTGAAGACGCCGCTGGTGCGCGGCAAGCTTTACCGGATGTGGATGGAGCTGCGGCGCACCAAATCGCCCATCGAGGCGTGGACGGCGATCCAGGACAGCGCCGAGATGCGCGCGTCCTATACCCGCATCCGCGGCCGTGGCGGCTTCGTGCGCGCCCGCTGGGACGAGGTGACCGAGATGATCGCGGCCGCCAATGCCTATACGGCGCGGAAATACGGCCCCGACCGGGTGTTCGGCTTCTCGCCGATCCCGGCGATGTCGATGGTCTCCTACGCCGCCGGCTCGCGCTACCTGTCGCTTCTGGGCGGCACCTGCATGTCGTTCTACGACTGGTATTGCGACCTGCCGCCGGCCAGCCCGATGACCTGGGGCGAGCAGACCGACGTTCCCGAAAGCGCCGACTGGTATAATGCCGGCTACCTGATCCTCTGGGGCTCGAACGTGCCGCAGACCCGCACGCCGGACGCGCATTTCTATACCGAGGTGCGCTATCGCGGCACCAAGTCGGCGGTGGTCTCGCCCGACTATGCCGAGGCGACCAAGTTCGCCGACATCTGGCTGAACGTGAAGCAGGGCACCGACGCGGCGCTGGGGCTGGCGATGGGCCATGTCATCCTGCGCGAGTTCCACCTCGACCGTCAGGTCGGCTATTTCGAGGATTACTGCCGGCGCTATACCGACATGCCGATGCTGGTGCGGCTGGACGAGCAGGACGGCCGCCTTGTGCCGGGCCGCCAGCTGCGCGCCTCGGACCTCGGCGGGATGGGCGAGGCCAACAATCCCGACTGGAAGACCGTCGCGCTGGACGACGACAGCGGCCTTCCGGTGGTGCCGAACGGCTCCATCGGTTTCCGCTGGGGCGAGCAGGGCAAATGGAACCTGGAGGAGCGCGCGCAGGGGGCCGATAGCCGGCTTCGCATGACGCTGATCCTCGACGGCCACAATGACGGCGTGCGCGAGGTGGCCTTCCCCTGGTTCGGCGGCGGCGCCTCGAACGGGTTCGAGGTCGATACGCGCGAGCCGGTGCTGGGCCGCAACGTGCCGGTGAAGAAGCTGACCCTCGCCGATGGCAGCGAGGCGCTTGTCGCCACGGTCTTCGACCTGCTCTGCGCCAATTACAGCCTCGACCGGGGCTTGGGCGGCGGCAATGTCGCCAAGGGCTATGACGAGGACGTGCCCTTCACCCCGGCCTGGGCCGAGCGGATCACCGGCGTGCGGCGCGACAAGATCATCCAGGTGGCGCGCGAATTCGCCGACAACGCCGAGCGGACCAACGGGCGGTCGATGATCATCATCGGCGCGGCGATGAACCACTGGTATCACATGGACATGAACTACCGCGCGGTCATCAACATGCTGACCTTCTGCGGTTGCGTCGGCCAGTCGGGCGGCGGCTGGGCGCATTACGTCGGGCAGGAAAAGCTGCGCCCGCAGACCGGCTGGACCGCGCTCGCCTTCGCGCTGGACTGGAACCGCCCGCCCCGGCACATGAACTCCACCTCCGCTTGGTATGCCCACAGCGACCAGTGGCGCTATGAGACGGTGACGGCGGGGGAAATCCTGTCGCCGCTGGCGCCGAAGGGCGATTGGAACAGCCTGAGCCTGATCGACTACAACATCCGGGCGGAGCGGATGGGCTGGCTCCCTTCGGCGCCGCAGCTGCGCACCAACCCGCTGACGGTGGGCGCGGCGGCCAAGGCCGAGGGGATCGAGGCCCGCGACTATGTGGCGCGCGAGCTGAAGGCCGGGCGGCTGGAAATGTCCTGCGAGGATCCCGACGCGCCGGAGAACTGGCCGAGGAACCTGTTCGTCTGGCGGTCGAACCTGCTGGGCTCGTCCGGCAAGGGGCATGAGTATTTCCTCAAGCACCTCTTGGGCACCGACCACGGCGTCTTGGGCAAGGATCTGGGGCAGGAGGGCCGCATGAAGCCCGCCGAGGCGCGCTGGCACGACAAGGGGCCGGAGGGCAAGCTCGACCTGCTGGTCACGCTCGACTTCCGCATGTCCACGACGGCGGTCTATTCCGACATCGTGCTGCCCACCGCCAGCTGGTACGAGAAGGACGACCTCAACACCTCGGACATGCACCCGTTCATCCATCCGCTGCAAGCGGCGGTGGACCCGGCCTATGAATCGAAGACCGACTGGGAGATCTTCAAGGCCATCGCCCGCAAGTTCAGCGAGGTGGCGCCGGAAATCCTCGGCGTCGAGACCGATGTCGTGCAGCTTCCGCTTCAGCACGACAGCGCGATGGAGGTCACCCAGCCCTTCGTCGCCGACTGGAAGCGCGGCGAATGCGAGTTGATCCCCGGCAAGACCGCGCCGGCCTATATCGCGGTGGAGCGCGACTATCCCAACCTCTACGCCCGCTTCACCGCCCTTGGCCCGCTGATGGACAAGCTGGGCAATGGCGGCAAGGGCATCGGCTGGGACACCAAGGACGAAGTGCATCACCTCAAGGCGCTGAACGGCACCCGTCCCGGTGGCGCGGCCGAGGGGCTGGCGCGGATCGAGACGGCGATCGACGCCGCCGAGGTGATCCTGATGCTGGCGCCCGAAACCAACGGCGAGGTGGCGGTGAAGGCCTGGCAGGCCCTGTCCAAGGCCACGGGGCGCGAACACGCCCATCTGGCCGAGGTGAAGCAGGACGAGAAGATCCGCTTCCGCGACATCGCCGCCCAGCCGAGGAAGATCATCTCCTCGCCCACCTGGTCGGGGATCGAGAGCGAAGAGGTCTGCTACAACGCCGGCTGGACCAATGTGCATGAGCTGATCCCCTGGCGCACCCTGTCCGGCCGCCAGCAGCTTTACCAGGACCACGAATGGATGCGCGCCTTCGGCGAGACCTTCGTGACCTGGCGCCCGCCGGTGGACCTGAAGACCATCTCGCCCGCCGCCGACCGGCTGAAGCCGGGCGAGAAGCATGTCGTGCTGAACTTCATCACCCCGCACCAGAAATGGGGCATCCATTCCACCTATTCCGACAACCTCTTGATGCTGACGCTGAACCGCGGCGGCCCGGTGGTGTGGATTTCCGAGGTGGACGCGAAGAAGGCCGGCATCGTCGACAACGACTGGATCGAGGTCTTCAACGCCAACGGCGTGCTGACCGCGCGCGCGGTGGTCAGCCAGCGGGTGAAGGAGGGCATGACGCTGATGTATCACGCGCAGGAGAAGATCGTGAACACGCCCGGATCGAACATCACCGGCAAGCGCGGCGGCATCCACAACTCGGTCACCCGCACCGTGCTGAAACCCACGCACATGATCGGCGGCTACGCCCAGTTGAGCTATGGCTTCAACTACTACGGCACCGTCGGCTCGAACCGGGACGAATTCGTCATCGTCCGCAAGATGGACAGCGTGGACTGGCTGGACCGTCCCGCGAAAGTGGAGGGCTGAGCCATGAAGATACGCGCTCAGATCGGCATGGTCCTGAACCTGGACAAATGCATCGGCTGCCATACCTGCTCGGTCACCTGCAAGAACGTCTGGACCACGCGCGAGGGCGTCGAATACGCTTGGTTCAACAATGTCGAGACCAAGCCGGGCATCGGCTACCCGAAGGACTGGGAGAACCAGAAGCGCTGGAA
>JBDHSR010000146.1:0-7870 GCA_039808305.1 Gemmobacter sp.
CCCCCTGTGCCTCGGGATTGGCGGGGCAAGCGATGAGTGCCGCGAAAGTAACGGCGGAAGGTCCGGGCGGGTGCCGGCCGGAGCGGGGCCCGGCATGGGCTTGACGGAGCAGGGCTTTGCCGGGAACCCTGCGCCGGCATCGGCACCGGAGGAGGGGATGCGGAGATTCTACCGCAGGTCGCAGGATCTGCCGCTTCTGGGGCGGCTGTCGCCGCTCGGCATGCTGCTGGGGGCCGCGGCCTTCGCGGCGGCGCTCTGGCCCAGCCTGATCCCGCGCAGCGGGGCGGTGCAGGGGGTGCTGGCGGGCTTCGCGCTCGGCATCGGCTATGCCGCCGGGGTGGCGCTGACGCTGCTCTGGGGCTGGGTGGTGCAGCCCGAGACGCCGCCGCCGCGCGACCTCGCCCGCCGCAGCCGCATCGCGGCGGCGCTGGCGCTGGTGCCCGTGATCTGGGCGCTGTGGATGGCGGCGGGCTGGCAGGACGACATCCGCGCCGCGATGCAGATGCCGCCCTCCGAGACCGCGCGCCCCTTCACCATCGCCGCCATCGCGTTGGTGCTCGGGGCGGTGCTCCTCCTCCTCGGGCGGCTTTTCCGCCGCACCTTCCGCATCGTCGCCGCGCAGGTGGAGCCGTTCCTGCCGCGCCGGCTGGCGGCGCTGGTGGGGCTCGCCGCCGCCGCCTGGCTGTTCTGGGCGATCGGGGCGGGGGTGTTCCTCGACCGGGGCTTGCGCGCGCTCGACGCGATCTATGCGCGGATCGACGCGGCCGACCCGCCGGACCTCGCGCCGCCCGCCGGTCCGCTCAAGACCGGCGGGCCGGACTCGCTGGTGACCTGGGACAGCCTCGGGGCCGAGGGGCGCAACCGCATCGCCTCCGGTCCCGACGCGGCGGCGATCTCGGCGCTGTCCGGCCGCCCGGCGCAGGAGCCGCTGCGGGTCTATGTCGGGCTGAACAGCGCCGCCACGCCCGAGGCGCGCGCGGCGCTGGCGCTGGCGGAGCTGCGGCGGATCGGCGGCTTCTCGCGCCGCTATCTGGTGCTCGCCTTCCCCACCGGCACCGGCTGGGTCGATCCCGCCGGCATGGCGCCGGTGGAATACCTGACCGATGGCGACGTCGCCTCGGTCTCGGTGCAATATTCCTACCTGCCGAGCTGGCTGTCGCTGCTGGTCGAGCCGGAATACGGCAGCGAGACCGCCCATGCCGTGTTCCGCGCGATCTATGGCCATTGGGCCGCGCTGCCGGAGCGGGATCGGCCGAAGCTCTACCTTTTCGGCCTGTCGCTGGGTGCGATGAACGGCGATCTGGCGGCGGATTTCTACGATGTGATCGCGGCGCCCTATCAGGGCGCGCTCTGGGCCGGGCCGCCCTTCGCCACGCGCTCCTGGCAGGCGATCACCGGCGGGCGGGCGGAGGGCAGCCCGCTCTGGGCGCCGCGCTTCCGCGACGGCAGCGTGATCCGCTTCACCGGCCAGACCGACCGCACCGCCGAGGCGGAGGCGCCCTGGGGTCCGGTGCGCATCGTCTATCTGCAATACGCCTCCGACCCCATCGTGTTCTTCCGCGCCGACAGCTTCTGGCGCCGCCCCGGCTGGCTGGAGACGCCGCGCGGGCCGGACGTGTCCTCCTCCTTCGCCTGGGTGCCGGGGGTGACCATGCTGCAACTGGTGTTCGACATGATGACCGCGACCACCGCGCCGCGCGGCTTCGGCCATGTCTATGCGGCGCGGGACTATCTGGCGGGATGGCGCGCCGTCCTCGGCGAAACCGGCTGGGACGCGGCGGCGGCGGCCCGCCTCGACGCCGCGCTGGAAGCGGAGGGGCTGTGAGCCGGCATTGACTCCGCCGCCGGTTTCGCCTATGCGACAGCCACTTTCCCCGGAGGCTTGCCGCTTCCGGTCCCATCGCTCATGCGGGGATCGCCATCCGTCAGCGCGTCGCGCCCACGGGTGCCATGCCTCATTGGGCATCCCGGCCGCGCGCCCGTTGCAGGAGACGACCCATGTTCGAATCGCTTTCCGAACGCCTTGGCGGTGTCTTCGACAAGCTGACCCGTCAGGGCGCGCTGACCGAGGCCGATGTGGATGCCGCGCTGCGCGAGGTGCGGGTGGCGCTTCTGGAGGCCGATGTCTCGCTGCCGGTGGCGCGGGATTTCGTCAAGGCGGTCAAGGGCAAGGCCACCGGGCAGGCGGTCACCAGATCGGTGACGCCGGGCCAGCAGGTGGTGAAGATCGTCCATGACGAGCTGGTGCATGTGCTGGCGGGCGACGGCCCGGCCGACGCGCTGAAGATCGACAATCCGCCGGCGGCGATCCTGATGGTCGGCCTGCAAGGCTCGGGCAAGACCACCACCACCGCGAAACTCGCCAAGCGGCTGAAGGAGCGGAACGGCAAGAAGGTGCTGCTCGCCAGCCTCGACACCCAGCGCCCGGCGGCGATGGAGCAGCTTGCGATCCTCGGCGCGCAGGTCGGCGTGGACAGCCTGCCCATCGTCAAGGGCGAATCGGCGGTGCAGATCGCCAGGCGCGCCAAGACGCAGGCGACGCTGGGCGGCTATGACGTGCTGTTCCTCGATACCGCCGGGCGGCTGCATATCGACGAAGTGCTGATGGACGAGGTGCAGGCGGTGCGCGACATCGCCCAGCCGCGCGAGACGCTGCTGGTGGTCGACGGGTTGACCGGGCAGGACGCGGTGAATGTCGCGACCGAGTTCGACGGCAAGGTCGGCATCTCGGGCGTCGTGCTGACCCGGATGGATGGCGACGGGCGCGGTGGTGCTGCGCTTTCCATGCGCGCGGTGACCGGCAAGCCGATCCGCTTCGTCGGCCTTGGCGAGAAGATGGACGCCATCGAGACCTTCGAGCCGGAGCGCGTGGCGGGCCGCATCCTCGGCATGGGCGACATCGTGGCGCTGGTCGAGAAGGCGCGCGAGACCTTCGAGGCCGAGCAGGCCGAGCGCATGGCGAAGCGCTTCGCCAAGGGCCTGTTCAACATGAACGACCTGAAGGCCCAGCTTGAGCAGATGATGAAGATGGGCGGGATGCAGGGCCTGATGGGCATGTTGCCCGGCATGGGCAAGATGGCGAAGGCGGCCGAGGAGGCCGGCTTCGACGACCGGATGCTGCGCCGCCAGGTCGCCCTCATCAATTCGATGACGAAGAAGGAACGCGCCAATCCGGACCTGTTGCAGGCCAGCCGCAAGAAGCGCATCGCGCAGGGCGCCGGGCTGGAAGTGTCGGAGCTGAACCGTCTGCTGAAACAGCACAAGCAGATGGCCGACATGATGAAGAAGATGGGCAAGGGCGGCATGATGAAACAGGCCGTCAAGGCGATGATGGGCGCCAAGGGCGGCGCCATGCCCGACCTGAAGAACATGGACCCGGCGCAGCTTGAAGAGGCCGCGAAAGCGATGCGCTCGGGCATGGGCGGGATGCCCGGCCTGCCGCGCGGCCTCGGCCTGCCTTCGGGCCTTTCGGGGCTGATGAAGAAGAAATGATCCGCGCCCGCCGCCATAAGGACGCAGCGCCATGCTGAGCTACGGCCCCACCCCGGTGCTGGAGACCGAGCGGCTGATCCTGCGCGCGCCGGTGACCGAGGATTTCGAGCCCTTCGCTGCCTGCATGGCCTCTGACCGCGCGGTGCATCTGGGCGGCCCGTTCAGCCGGGTTCTGGCCTGGCGGTCCTTCGGCCATCTGACCGGGCATTGGGTGCATCGCGGCTATGGCATGTTCGTGCTGGTCGAACGCGCGACCGGCGCGGCCATCGGCATGTCGGGCCCCTGGTTCCCCGAGGGCTGGCCCGAGCCGGAGATCGGCTGGACGATCTGGGCGCCCGAGGCCGAGGGCAAGGGCTACGCCGCCGAGGCGGCGCTGGCCGCGCGCGGCTACGCCTATGACGTGCTGGGCTGGCCCACGACCATCAGCCTGATCGCCCCCGGCAATACGCGTAGTCAGGCGCTGGCCCGCCGCATGGGCTGCGTGCTGGAAAGCACCTTCACCCACGAGCAATTCGGCGAAAGCGGCATCTGGCGCCATCCGGCGCCCGAGGCGCTGGCCGATGGCGGGATGGATGCCTATGCCTGACCGCTTCCTCCTTTCCGCAGCCGAGGCCCCCGCATGACCATCGACGCCGTGACCCGCGCCGCCGCCCTTCTGAAGGAACACCGCGAGAGCATCGACCGGCTCGACGCGATCCTCGTCTATACGCTGGCCGAGCGGTTCAAGCACACGCAGGCGGTGGGCCGGCTGAAGGCCGAGCACGCCCTGCCGCCTTCGGACCCCGCGCGCGAATCGCGGCAGATCGAACGGCTGGAATGGCTGTCGAAAGAGGCGGATCTCGATCCCGAATTCGCCCGCAAATTCCTGAACTTCATCATTTCCGAAGTCATCAGGCATCACGAGCAACTGCAAAAGTGAAACCTCGGGGCGCGCGCAACCCGCCCCGGAAACCGGACCCAAAGGAGAAGACCCATGTCCATGAAAATCCGTCTGGCCCGCGGCGGCTCGAAAAAGCGCCCGCATTACGCCATCGTCGCCTCGGATTCGCGGATGCCCCGCGACGGCCGCTTCCTCGAGAAGCTCGGCACCTACAATCCGCTGCTGGCCAAGGATTCGGAAGACCGCGTGAAGATGAATGTCGAGCGCGTGAAATACTGGCTGTCGCAGGGCGCCCAGCCGACCGACCGCGTGGCGCGCTTCCTCGAAGCCGCCGGTCTGGCCGAGAAGAAGGCCCGCAACAACCCGAAGGCCGCCGTGCCGGGCAAGGCGATGACCGAGCGCGCCGCCAAGAAGGCCGCCCGCGCGGCCGCCCCGGCGGAAGAGTGAGCCGAGGCGCCGGCAGGTTCGGCCCGGAGTTCCGGGCCGACCTGTGGGAGCTGATGCGCTGGCGGCGCGACGTGCGCCGCTTCCGCACCGATCCGGTGGAGGCGGCGGTTCTGGACCGCTGCCTCCGCGCCTTTTCGCTCGCCCCTTCGGTGGGGTTGAGCGAGCCCTGGCGGCTGGTCCGGGTGGAAAGCCCCGCGGCCCGCGCCGCCGTCACCGCGAATTTCGAGGCCGCCAATGCCGAGGCGCTGGGCCTTTACGAGGGCGACAGCGCCGGGCTTTACGCGCGGCTGAAACTGGCCGGGCTGCGTGAGGCGCCGGTGCATCTGGCGGTCTATTGCGACGAGGCGACCGGCAAGGGCCGGGGCCTCGGCGCCGCCACCATGCCCGAGGCGCGGGCCTATTCCGTGGTCGGCGCGATCGGCCTGTTCTGGCTGGCGCTGCGGGCCGAGGGGCTGGGCCTCGGCTGGGTGTCGATCCTCGATCCGGCGCGGCTCGCCCGCGACCTCGCCACCCCTGACAGCTGGCGCTTCATCGGCTATCTCTGTGTCGGGCATCCCGAGGCCGAGAGCGAGGTGCCGGAACTGGAGGCGATCGGCTGGGAAAGCCGCGCCCCCGCCCTGATCATGGAGATCCGTTGAGATGACCGCCCCGAAAGACCGCATCTGCGTCGGCGCCATCGCGGGCGCTTTCGGCGTGCAGGGCGAGGTGCGGCTGAAAAGCTTCTGCGCCGAGCCCGCCGCCATCGCCGATTACGGCCCGCTCTGGACCGAGGACGGGACGCGCAGCTTCAAGGTCCGGCTGACCCGGCCGCTGGCCGGCGGTCTCGGCGCGCGGCTTTCGGGCGTGGCGACCAAGGAAGAGGCCGACGCGCTGAAGGGCACGCATCTCTATGCCGACAAGGCGCGGCTGCCGCGCCTGCCGGATGACGAGTTCTATCACTCCGACCTGATCGGGCTGGAGGTGCGCGACACCGGCGGCGCGGTGCTGGGCCGGGTGCAGGCGGTGCACAACCATGGCGCCGGGGATTTCCTGGAGATCGCGGGGCCGGGGCTGAAACAGGCGCTGCTGCTGCCCTTCACGCTGGCCAATGTGCCGACGGTCGATCTGGCGGCGGGGGTGCTGGTCGCCGATCCGCCGGAGGAGCTGTGATGGCCGCGAGGCGCCGCGCTGGACGCAGGCCGCAAACGCGGGCAGTCTGCCGCGCAAGGCAACAACGACCGCACAGGGGCAGGGCATGGGCATTCGTCTCCGTCTGATGCAGGGGGCCATGGCGCTGCTCTATTTCGGGCCGCTGCTGGCGGGGCTGGGCGGGTTCGGCTGGCGCGTGGTGCCGGTCTTCGCGGCGATCTTCCTGCTCTGGCTGGTGGTCATGCGGCCGCGCGACTTTCCGCAATCCGCCGCCGACTGGCGCCGCCCCGGCGCCGTCGTCGCGCTGCTGGCGCGGCTGGCGGTGCAGGTGCTGCTGGTCGCGGTCTGTTTCGGGCTGGGGCGCGGGATCGGCGGCGTGACGGGGTTCTCGCCGGCGATGCCCGCCATGCTGCCCATCGGGCTGTCGCTCGTCGCGGTGCCGCTGGCGCGGCTGGCCTGGCCGCCCACGCGCATGGCGGCGATGGACGCCTTCCTCGACGAGGCCCTCGCCGCGATCCAGACCCCCGGCGCGGCCGCCCCGCCGGCCGCCATCGCGGCGGAGCGGGAGCTGGCGGACCGGCTGATCCGCCCGCTCGCCGACCTGCCGCCCGACACGCCCGCCGCGCAGGTCGAGGCGCATCTGGGCGCGCTCGCGCCCCATCTCGCCCCGGAGCATCTGGTCGAGGCGTTGTGGCGCCGTATCCAGGCGGGCGGGGCGGGGCCGGTGCTGCGCCGGGCCTTCATCCTTCAGGCCACCTCGCCGACCGTCGCCGAGGCCTGCTTCGGGCAGGCCGCGCCGGTGAAGGCGCTCCAGATCGCCGAGGGGGACGAGGAGCTGCTGGCGCTTTTCGCCCGGCGCTGCGCGGCGATGCTGGAACAGAATGTCGACGCCTGGGGCGATTGCCCCAACAACGCCGCGCTGGAAGCGGCGCGCCAGCGCGCCGGCGCGGCGGCCGCGCGGGCGCTGGCCGATCTGATGGCGCTGAACCTGCGCCTCGCGCCGCTCAATGGCGATGGCAGCGGCCGCGCCTCCTGAAAGCCCGGACATGACCGACGACGCCCCCGACAGCCCGAAACCCCGCAGCCATGGCCGGCTGAGCATCTCGGCCTCGATGCAGCCGCGCGACCTGATGGCGCCGCAGCGCGTGCGCGGCGCCTGGCGCGCGAAGATCGTGACGCTGTTCCCCGAGGCGTTTCCGGGCACGCTGGGCCTGTCGCTCACCGGCAAGGCGCTGGATCTGGGGCTCTGGGCGCTGGAGACCATCGACCTGCGGCCCTTCGGCGAGGGCAGGCACCGCAATGTCGACGACACGCCGGCCGGCGGCGGCGCCGGCATGGTGCTGCGCGCCGATGTGGTGGCGCGGGCGCTGACGGCGGCGGGGCAGGGCGCTCCGGCGGACCGGGCGCGCTGGCCGGTGGTGTTCCTCAGCCCGCGCGGGCGGCCCTTCACCCAGGCCAAGGCGCATGACTGGGCGGCGGCCGAGGGGCTGACCCTGCTCTGCGGCCGGTTCGAGGGGGTGGACCAGCGGGTGATCGACGCCTTCGGGATCGAGGAGGTCTCGCTGGGCGATTTCGTGATGACCGGCGGCGAGATCGCGGCGCAGGCGATGATCGACGCCACGGTGCGGCTGCTGCCCGGCGTGCTGGGCAACATGGCCTCGACCGAGGAGGAGAGCTTCGCCGAGGGCCTGCTGGAACATCCGCAATATACCCGCCCGCAGGTCTGGGAGGGGCGCGAGATCCCGGCGGTGCTGCAATCGGGCCATCACGGCGAGATCGCGAAATGGCGCCGCGCCGAGGCCGAGAAGCTGACGCGCGAGCGGCGGCCGGACCTCTGGGCGGCCTGGGCGGCGCGGAAGGGGTAGGGCGGATCGGTTTCGCCCTGTCGCGGAACGCGCCCTGTCCGGCTGGGCTGCCGGTCCC